>JAQCAN010000194.1 GCA_027621335.1 Bacteroidota bacterium | reverse complement strand
ATCAAGCAAATAAACACACCCATGTGCCTTTATTTGCCTTATACGTCCACTAAGATATTGAATTGTCTCTTCACTAGATTACCTAACTATTCAAGGCTGTAGAGAGAATTAAGCGTTTGTAAACGGGTATAAACGTTTAACAAGTGGCTATCCGGAGAATCATGTCTCTACGGCTAGATGCTTATCGTCAGTCGTGGAAACCAGCCACATGTTTACACATCTTCACCAGCCCTATACCAATCGATGTTCCTGGAGATGTACATCACCAAGCCCAAGATGATGAACAAGCCTATGCTGCCGATCAACAGTGAATAATCCTGCATCTGTATGATGATGTAGATGAACCCATAAAGCACGATCAATATTCCTGCTAGGATGGCCGTGAGCCGCTTTTCCTTGAAGATGCTCAGCGAGTACAGACTGATCATGGTGATGATGGCCGCGCTGCCAACCAGATAGGCCTTGTCAAATCCGATGTGCTCTGATAAGGCGATGAGGATGGTGAAGAAGAGGCAGATGGCCAATCCCACAATCAAGTACTGCACCGGATGGATGCGCACCTTGTGCTGGATCTGTGAGAAGAAGTACACTAAGAACGTCAAGGCGATGAACATGAGTCCATACTTGATGGCCCGCGTGCTCTTCATGTAATGGTCCACCGGCATGAGCAGCTCCACCCCGAAGTTGGAGGCAGTAATCTCGTTCATCGTGCCCTCGAATTCTTGCGGGTAGTTGCGGTTCAGTTGCAGCACTTCCCACTCGGCCGTGAAGCCCTCGGAGCTCACGTCATGTGCGCCAGGAAGGAAGGCTCCATCGAACTTTGGGTCGGGCCAGTTAGAGGCTAGCTTTACCTGGCTCACCTTGCCCAGTGGTGAGAACTGCAGGCCGTTGCTGCCATTGAAGAGGAGGTTCAGGTCAAAGTCATACTTCAGGCGATCCTCTGCAATGTGAACAGGAGCAGAGATGCCTGAATAGAAAGCGTCCTGGTCAGGTATGCCCGGCTCAAAAGCGATGGTCTCATCGGCCCAATCCAGTGAGACCTCGTTCTGTATGCTGCGCAAGTCCGATAGGCCAAGGGAGACCTTCGCTTGATCCCACTGGACCTTGTCCTCATCGATGCCGAGCTTGGAGAAGTCAGGCCGATCGAAGCTCCCATGGATGTCCAATTCTGAGCTGTACACTACCACCTCGTAAATGCCGCGTTTCCGTTTCTCTGGCTCCACTGTGCCTTCGATGTCCAGCGTAGCAGGAAGAAAATGAGCATGATAGGTGGTCTGCACGGTCTTCTCCGAGCCGTCCTCATTGCTGATGACGGAGTAGCGGTGGAAGGGGATGGTGAGCACCAAAGCCGTGACGCTCTGATGGTTCCCCCAGGTTCCGCTCACCTCCATCATGGCCTGCTGGCGGTAGTTCTCCCGCTCCCATACCAGATCTTCCACCATGTTCAGTGGGATGAGCAGGATAAGGACAAGGAAGGCGATGGTGAAGACTTTGAGGCCTATGGAGGCTCTCATCCACTGATTGAAACGGTCGAAGCTTGGTCGGACATGGTCTAAGGGCTTTGGTCAAGGTAGGCTCATCCTCCTTTTACAAGTTTAACCACACCCGTTCTGAGTTTAGTCTTCCAGCCCAGAAATATTTTAGAGACCTTGACGGTTCAGCCCATCATCTGACCAAGGGCTGAGGCGATGTCGGTGTTCAGCTCATTGTCCGTCAAAGTGCCATCCACGAAGACCTCACTGTACTTGGGTATCCCGATGGAGGCCACGACTTCGGCCCCGAAACGGATAAGGCTCTTCTCCGCGATCTCACGGGCGGTCATGGCTCCGCGGCCTCCGTCCGAGGTGCTCAGGAGAAGGGCTTTCTTCCCTGCAAGGAACTTGGGGTCTATACGGGATAGCCAATCGAAACTGCTCTTGAAATAGGCTGTGACATTGCTGTTATGCTCGGCCACACTGAGGATGAGGGCATCGGCTTCCTTGATTTTGGCTAAGAAAGCTTGAGCGCTCTCAGGAATGCCTTTTTCTTTCTCCTTGTCCATGCCGTACATGGGGATGTTCAGCTCAGAGAGGCGAAGAACTTCTACTTCTTGCCCCTGAACGAGGGAGGCCACATAGGCGGCTATAGCATGGTTGATGGAGGTGAAGCTGCTACTGCCTGCAAAGGCGAGGATTTTTGACATAGATAAAAAGGTGTTGTCTTTAGAATTCTTCGATAAGGATACCCATTTTCCCTGTTTGGGCATCACGCAAGGCTTCCATGATCTGGGTCTGGTCATTCATCACGAAGGGGCCATAGGAGGCCACCTTCTCATTCAACGGTTCCCCGCTGAGGATGATGAAGCGTGAAGTGCGCTCCGCCAGTATGGACAGACCACCTTCTCCAGGTTCCAAGACCAGCATGTCCTTGCCTTTCACAGCACTTCCATTCACCGTCATAGCGCCATCCAGGGCATAGAGGATGATATTGAAGCTCTCAGGCAGATGGATATCCAAGGTCTTCCCTTCGTGCACCTCGCCACGTAGCAAAGTCATGGGGGAGAGGACTGGGGCAGCGCCTTTCACGCCTTCGTACTCTCCGGCCACCACTGCCAGATGGTAGCCATCACCGGTGACACGTGGGGTCTTCTCATCAGAGAGGGGCAGGTAGAAAGGGATGTCCATCTTATGCTTGGCCGGGGTGTTCACCCAGAATTGGATGAACTCCAAGGGACCGCCTTCTGCAGCGATGGTCGCATCGGGGCGCTCGCTGTGTGTGATACCTCGTCCGGCATGCATCCACTGGGTACCTCCCGAATACACGGTGGCATCATTCCCAAGGGAGTCCCTGTGCTGCAGACTGCCTTCGAAAATGAATGTGACCGGAGAGAAGCCACGGTGTGGATGCGGACCTACGCCCACATCCCTTTGCTTCTGATGACCAGGCATGACATCCTTCCAATGGTGGATGAGGAGGAAAGGATCCACCTGATCCAGTCCATTGACGGGAAGGGGTTGGTCCAAGATATTTCCGCCCATGTTCACTTTGAGGGCGGCAACGGTTCTGGCGATCTTACGCTGTTCCATGGGATAAAGGCATGTTATATCGTTTCAAAAAGTTGAGTGTTCGACCGTCTGACTTTCACCAGGTGTTGGGTCTTATCCTCTGCCGAGCGGTAGCCTACTGGGATGAGCATACTCGCTGAATAGCCTTGCTTGTCAAGACCGAGTAAGGCGTTCACCTTCTCCACCTCGAAGCCTTCAATAGGGCAGGAATCGATTTCTAGTTCTGCGCAAGCTACCATGAGATTGGCAGCTGCAATATAGGTCTGCTTGGAGGTCCATTGGGACTTCTGCTCGTCATTGATTTCAGAAAGTTTGGACTTGATGAAGTCGCCATAGCCTTTCAGTTTTTGGACTTCCACCTCCCTTAGCTCGGATTGAAGGGCGAGGTATTCGTCCACACCTTGGTCCAAGGCCTCCACTTTATGGCAGAAGACGAAGAGGTGGGAAGCATCCGTGATCTGCGACTGGTTCCAGCACAAGGGTCTCAAGGCTTCCCGAGTGGCCTTATCTTCCACGAGGAGGACCTTGTACAGCTGAAGTCCATAGGAAGAGGCGGAGAGCCGTATGGCCTCTTTCAAGTAATCGATGTCACGTTCAGAGACCTTCTTCTGAGTATTGAAAGCTTTGGTGGCGTATCGCCAGTTCAGTTGTTCTACGAGTTTCATGTTTTGCTTTGTGTTATATCGTCATGGGTACGTCCATCAATAGGACCTTTGCATTCTCATTGGCTTTCAGAGCTACTGTGTTGGTATCCCAAAGGCCAAAACCATCGCGCTTGCCCAAGGTCTGGCCTTCCACCTCCACTTCACCTTCAAGCACGAAGAGGTAGACACCATTTCCGGGCTTCTTGATGCTATAGGTCTCGCTGGCTCCTGCATCGAATTCTCCCAAGTGGAACCAGGCATCCTGATGCACCCAAACACCTGCGTCATCCTTATTCGGTGAGAGCACCTGATAGAAGGCATTCTTCTTCTTCACATCGGCCGTGGAGATCTGGTCATAACGGGGCTATACGTTCTTCGCCCGAGGGAACATCCAGATCTGCAGAAACTTTACTTCCTCATCCGTATTCTTGTTGTATTCGCTATGGAAGATTCCCGTGCCTGCACTCATCACCTGAACATCACCTTGTCTGATGACCGCAGTATTACCCATGCTGTCCTGATGTTCCAAGTCGCCTTCCAAGGGGATGGAGATGATCTCCATGTTATCGTGCGGGTGCTTCCCGAATCCCTTTCCACCGGATACGCGATCGTCATTGAGGACACGTAGCACTCCGAAGTGCATGCGCTCAGGATTCTGATAGTTCGCAAAACTGAAGGTGTGGTGGGTGTCCAACCAGCCGTGGTTGGCATGTCCTCGGGTGTTGGCTCTATGTACTACGCTTTTCATAGTTCGTTCTTCATTATTAGGGAGGTGATTGAAACCGACTTGCTGCATAAGAGTGTCATAGGTAGAGGCATCATCTGCATGCTCAGCCGCTGCGAGTCCTTTGCTGGCGGCTACGGCAGCCACAGATCCAAGGACGGAGGTCTTGAGGAATTTCTTTCGGTCCATAGTCGTTTTAACTAGATGTATGTATAACTAATATCATGCCGTGCCTTCCCCCACTGTATTGAGGAGTGCATTCAGGTGGAAGGCCTCTGAAACACTCAGCCCGAATTGGAAGGCTTCGGCTTCCTCACTTGCTTCGTCTATACCAGACAAGAGTTCCAGGCCTTTGGATGCAATGGAGATCATGTGTTCCCTTCGGTCCACTTCGGAGCGGCCAACAGTGACCAGTTCCTTCTCCTTCAATTTCTTGATGATGAGCGTCAGGTT
>JAQCAN010000193.1 GCA_027621335.1 Bacteroidota bacterium | reverse complement strand
TCTACTGCAGCTCCAGCCGCTTTCTGGGCTATGCCACAGGCTCCACTGGTGACTTGACCTTGTAGCTTGTTGCAGGCATCAGCTATCCATTTGGCCGCTCCTATATATCCTATTCTCCAGCCCGTCATGGCGAAGGCCTTCGACACTCCATTCACAGTGATGACGCGATCCTTGATCTCAGAGAATTGAGCAAGGCTCTCATGGCCTCCACTGAAATTGATGTGCTCATAGATCTCATCACAGATCACGTACAGTTCAGGAAAGTCTTTCATCACCTCCGCTATCTCGGCCAATTCGCTCCTACTGTAGAAAGCTCCTGTTGGATTGCAGGGTGTGCTGAATATCATCATGCGCGTCTTAGGCGTGATGGCAGCTCTGAAAGCAGCTCCAGAGAATTTGAAGTCCACATCCAGGCCACAGTGAACAACTACAGGTACACCATTGGCCAGCTTGATGATCTCTTCATAGGACACCCAATAAGGTGCAGGAATAATGACCTCTTCTCCTGCAGAAACGATTGCCATGACAGCATTGGCAATGGACTGCTTGGCACCGGTGGACACAACGATTTGATCCGGTGTGTAATCCAGATGATTATCACGTTTGAATTTTCTGCAGATCGCCTGACGCACATCCAGATATCCATTGACTGGAGGATAGGTGGAAAAATTTCCATGAATCGCCTTGATGGCGGCCTCTTTGATGAAATCAGGTGTGTTGAAATCAGGTTCACCAAGGCTAAGGCTGATGACATCCACCCCTTTCTCCTTGAGCTCGCGGCTTTTTCGTGCCATAGCCAAGGTGGCCGATTCGGAAAGTCTTGAAAGTGTATCAGACAGGTGCATAGGATGTCATTTTTGAGCGCTGCGAAGCTACGTATTCCTGATAAGGAGGCCGAACGTTAAATGCTGAACGTAACCTTCAATTTCAACAGGCCGTATACGCGTGGGATACCGAAAGGCCACAAAATGGCGTTATTTGGGTTTTAAGAACCACTATCATGGACTATCTTTTTCAAATTCTGGTCATCACCGTGCCATCGGCCATTGTGCTTATCGTGGCCGTTCAGATGATGAAGGAAAGGGATGAGAAATGGTCTAAATCCAATAGTCCTTCCACCAACGGCAGCCCTTCCAAGCCTCAGGTCAACTTTCAAGCGTATGAGCGCCTCGTTCTCTATTTGGAGCGGTCAAATCCCGTCAACATGGTCATGAGGATGAATCGCCCTGGCATAAGCGCAAAGATGCTGGAAGGTGAGATGGTAAAGAGTATCAGAGAAGAATTCGAGCATAACCTCTCCCAGCAGATCTATGTTTCCGATGACATCTGGAAGCTCATCAAACAAGCCAAAGAAGAGACCATCAAGCTGATCAGCCTAGCGTCTTCACGATGCTCTGAGAAACAAACTGGAATGGACCTCAGTAAGATTCTTTTGGAATTAGCGGGAGCCATTGCCGAGTTCCCGCATGATGTAGCCATCCGTTACTTGAAGCAGGAACTTCGTTCCAAAGTCTAAGGACTCAATCCTCCAACATGAGCTTGAGTGCCGTCCGCACGCTCAATTCTCCCTTTTTCAATGCATCTTTCATTCGCTCAGCTTTAGCAGCTATTCCTTTTCCTGCAAAGAACCGCTTGAGAACCTCGTCATCCAAGGAGGAATTGAACCATTTCACTTGCTGAAGTCTACGGTGGCTGTAAAGTTCATCCGATTCCTTCAGATAGCTATAATGATCCTCAATGTCCTGAAAAACCGATTCCTCATTGAATCCAGTGAGTGAAGACATAAGTTGCACCCGTTGGGTCCACTCACCTTGCTGACCCAAAAGGTGGAGGGCTGATGTGTAATTGGAAGCTGCCTCTCTAGCTACCGAAAGAGTTTCTTCTTCGGCCTTATTGATGACTACAAGGTCGGCCATCTCCATGATTCCTCTTTTTATACCTTGCAGCTCATCTCCTGCCCCCGCCAGCATGAGCAGCAGGAACGTGTCCGCCATGTCCTTCACTTCTATCTCAGACTGGCCTACGCCCACAGTTTCTATAAGGATGATATCGAATCCGGCAGCTTCGCATAACAAGATGGCTTCACGTGTCTTTCGAGCCACTCCACCAAGGGTATCGGCTGCAGGGCTTGGTCGTATAAAAGCTTTAGGCTCTGCACTCAGCCTTTCCATGCGCGTCTTATCCCCCAGTATGCTTCCTTGACTTATCCTGCTCGAGGGATCCACAGCCAAAACCGCCACCTTCTTTCCTTTTTGCATGAAGTGCATACCCAATCGGTCGATGAACGTTGATTTGCCAACACCTGGCACTCCCGTGATGGCTATTCGATGGGATTCAGACTCCTGACCGGCTAATTTGTCCAGAAGCGCATCAGCTTGGGCCAGGTCCTTCTCAGCGGTGCTCTCTATGAGTGTAATGGCTCTACTAAGGAAACGGATCTGTCCTTTTCCGAGTCCTTCAACTATCTCTTCTATATGGACTTGAGCCTCCAATCAATTCCCTATTTCTTCGTCTATGTAATCCAGCACCTTCGTCATCAAGTGCACCCTATCTGGCCCGACCACATTGTGCTTATGGCCTGGATAGATGAATAGGTCCACCTGCTTGTCGGCATTGATAAAGGCATTCAACATGACCATAGTATGTTGCATCACCACCACGTCATCCGAGGATCCATGGATAAGCATGAGTTTGCCCTCGAGTTGGTCGGCCAAAGGCGCTAACTGGGTCTCTCGATAGCCATTCTCATTGGTCTTAGGAGTTTCCATGTACCGCTCAGTATACATCACCTCATAAAATCGCCAATCGGTCACCGGTCCTCCCGCCACGGCCACTTTGAAAACACCGGGTTTTCTGAGCATCATGTTCAGAGTCATGTATCCGCCATAGCTCCAGCCATGGATACCCATGCGTTCAGCATCCACATAAGGCAAGGTTCTCAGATAGTCCACTCCTACCATCTGATCTTCGACTTCCAGAATTCCAGCTCTTGAGTGCACTGCCTGTTCGAACTCTCGGCCCCTGTCCGATGAGCCTCTGCCATCCACTGTGAAGATGATATAGCCTCTCTCAGCCATGGCATGCATCCATAAGGAAGCACCCCCAAGCCATGTATCTTCTATGAGTTGGACATGTGGGCCATTGTACAGATAGACTAAGACCGGGTAGCTTTTATTCGGGTCGAAATCATTCGGCTTGATGAGCCTGGAATAGAGGGTGGTGCCATCCTTGGCTTTCAATTCAATGATCTCCGTTGTCCCTACCCTTCTGCCTTCTAATGGGTCAGCAGCTGATGAGACCTGATAAAGCTCTCGTCCATCTCCATCCATTATGCGCACATCCATCGGAATGGACAATGAGCTATGGAAGTCTATGAACATGTCTTCGGTCTGATGCATAATGACCTTATGCTTGCCTAGAGACTTAGTGACTCTAGTCATCTCTCCTCCTAGCACATTCACCTTATATAGCACGGTCTCCAGTGGGCTATCTGTCCCCATGACCCACAGCGTTCCTGACTCTTTATCGTACCTGAGGATCTCCAGCATCACACGCTCACCTGAAGTGACCTGATTGATCAATTTCCCATCTGCCGCATAATGGTAGATGTGCTCATAGCCATCGCGCTCACTGAACCAAAGGAACTCCCCTTCCGTGCCCTCTAGCGGAAAGACATCATGTTCTGGTTCAACATATTTGTCATTATGCTCTGAGAATAGCACGCGGATGGCTTTGCCTGTCTTTGCATCATACTGTCTGAGTTGGAAATCATCCTGACTTCTATCCAGGTGACCGACATATAAACTTTTACCATCAGCTGCCCATGTGACGGAAGTGAGGTATTGGTCCTTTGGTCCTTCCGTCTGCAACGTGACTTTGTCCTTATTCTTTATGCTAAAGATCTCTATGCTCACCTTCTCAGAAGGTCCACCGGCCATCGGATATTTGAAGGGAGAAGGAGCTGCAGGTATAGGGTCGTAGTCCATGACTTCATAGTCAGAAACAGCAGTTTCATCCTTGGTGTAATAGGCAATCCTGTCACTATAAGGTGACCAAAAAATGCCTTTGCTTATCCCGAATTCAAATCGGCTCACCGCTTGCCCGCTGGTGATATTCTTGTCGATATTCTGAGTGATGAAGAGGCTATCCGAAGTCTTGCTCGAGTAATAGATGTCATTTTTATAGGTAAAGGCCACATGGTCCTTATCCGGTGCCAGATCTCTATTAACAGCAATATCCATGCAAGAGATCGCTTTCTCAACCTGCGATCTTCTTACCAAATTCACTTTCCAGTACTGCCCTTTGAATGAGATCAACACTCTTTCATTATCCAACCATTCGAAACTCGGTATCTCCTCAGGCCCCGCAAAACCGGTAGACTTGAAAAGCTTGTTGAGTTCGACCAAACTCATCAGAGCTTCGTGAGGACGACCATCTACAAATCCTTTCATGATAGTCTGGCCCTTTTCCTCGTCTCGCTGGATGTAGGAGAAGGCCTCCTCACCAGGAATCCAAGCCAGTGCTTCAGGCATACTGGGCCTGAAGGTGGTATAGGCTTCGGCCACTGATTCCCTGATCGATAGGGGCTCTTGCGCTAAACTGGATATATACAATAAGAATCCTGGAAGCAGGAGAGCAATTTGTTTTGTCCGAATCATAGGCGCTAAGATATCAAATGACATAGCAGTCGGAGCTATCGAAGGTTATGACCTGAATCTGTCCATATCTCTCTGAGAATATTAAGTGACGAATGGCTCATTCTTGTTGAAGGGCCATATTTTTACGGAAATATTGAAACACAAGCTACATGGCCACTAAAAGCATATTGGATAAGAAATCACTGACCTTTTTTGAGGCATACATCAA
>JAQCAN010000003.1 GCA_027621335.1 Bacteroidota bacterium | reverse complement strand
CCGCCCAATGCGGATACGACTACGATGATCGGCTGGGAGCCTTGGATTCTCTTTTGAATGAGCTGACCTAAGTGCCTGATCCGATCGGCATCCTTGACGGAGCTTCCTCCGAATTTCAAAATTATCATAGTACTTCTAGCAGTATTCTTGAGCGTAATGAGTAGAATGAGACTATACGAAGGAAAGGGTGTTTGGTTATTAAAAAGTAGAGTCAATTTCAAGTAATACCGAATGACATATTATTTGAAACCCATCTCAACTGTTTCGATGGTGATCTCTTGTAAGTGAGCCTTCCTTTGGAGCATAGGTCATTTCTTTCTAAGCAGTCCTTGGAAATCTATTCTGAAACAGTACCTTCAGCAATGTGAGCCTAAAGAAACGTACATCACTTATCGATCTTAGGATCTTCGAAGTACTCTGGGATTCGCGTGGGGTACTGGTCATGAGGGTCAAACCGAACGTGAAATGGGAGGCTTATGATGCTGAAGACCACATCACCTTTGTTCAGAGTGTTGAAGAATACCTCAAAGGGCCACTTCTCATTGAAATGGAGGTAGAGGGATTGTCTACGGTCAGTCCGGAAGCTAAGGCGGTGTATAGAACATTTGATTTCAAGAAGGCTTATATCGCAAAAGCGCTTTATGCTGAGACGTCCCATCACCGTGCTTTGATCTCCTTTATGATGTCCTTATTGAATCAGAGTGGATATCCTACAGAACTGTTCAGTGAAAGTGACAAAGGCATTGATTGGCTGCATGAGTGCGCTAAGGGCACAGATTGGTTTGCACGCATCGAGAACATGAAGGTGAACGGGCTCATTGAGGCCCTTCACAAGGCTCCAATGCATGGTATGGTCAGTAGACTGATCCAGAAGTGAACCATCCTCTTGTTTTGTCCTTGGTCTACTCCGTCTTTATGAGGGATTGGCTGCTCATGATATCTCCTTCAGAGGAAATAAGTCGCACATTATATGCACCGGTATCCAGATCCTTTAGAGAGATGATCTGAGCTTCAGATGGGATCAGATTCAGTCTCTCTGACCGACACAGTCTACCACTTCGGTCATAGATTTCTAGAATGACCAAGCCCAGATGATCGCTTGTAATGGTGAAGGCCTCTTGTGCCGGATTAGGAAAGAGGCTCCACTCGATCGTTTCATTCATGGAGAGATTGACCAATGGATCCAAGAGCGCAAAAGTATATTCCCCTTTCTTCAGACTGTCAGCTTTTGCTGACCCATTTCCTCCTCCCACGCCCGACATGGTGGTGTAGGGATACACACTCCAAGGGTCTGACTGTGAAGCCCTAAAGACAAGTCCGATATCACTTTCAGACCCGCTATTCACCAGATCCCAATCTAGATAAGTGTCAAAGACACCTTCATAATTGAATCTTCCGGTAAGTCTGGACCCTTCAGGCCATTGGCCATCTACTGTGTAGTAGTGGGTATTGGAGAGCATAACAATGTCATCATCCATCAAGCTGTTATCAGGAGCCACCCAGTAATGCTCGCCTCTGAAGAAGAGTGAATCCCCTTCATTCAACTCCTCTACTTTCAATCGGTAATCCGCCCAAGGAAGGCTGAGGGTGCTCGTAGTCTCGGTATAGACCTCTTCATAATCCATCCGGGCCTGGTTCAGTCTGCCTTCCGCATTCAGCATGACCATGATCGGTTCGAAGTCGGTGATGATATCCGCTTCATCCAGCTCTCCTGAAAAGTGCACGGTCGTCACATGGCGCTCCCAATTCTCGTCCAAGAAAGTGATGTCGATAGGAACGTTGTTATAGGCCGTTGGACATTCCCTGAGCTTCTGCTGAACCCAAAGGTGATTCAGCCATTGCCCCCCTCCGAGATCCTCAGAATCGATAGAGTCTATTTCGAATGCGCTGAATCCTGGAGAATAGATCTGATCCTGGAAAAAATCGCTCATGTCTACTCCTGTGCTGCTGCTCAACACGGATTCAAAGTCATCAGGCCCCATGTAGCTCAAGTAGAAGGTGTCCAATACCGCCTGCATGCCCACCTTGAATAAGGAATCTCCCATATAACCGCGTATGTTGTGCACCACAGATGCTCCCTTGTAATAAGTGTGTCGCCCATAGATAATGTCATCTGGAATAGGAGATAAGGCGAAGAATCCATTGTCAGTTGAATGTGCCGTCTCCAGGACGAAAAGGTGGTTGTCCTTCACCTCGTTCAGAAAAGCATCACGACCTGAGAGCCATTCGCGCATGAGGTGCTGGCTGTATTCTGCATTCCCTTCCTTCAACCACATGTGGTTGTGGATGATCGGAGATACGATATCACCCCACCATAAGTGCCCTAGTTCATGGCTGAAGAGCCCTTCATTGGATACATTGGACTGGGACATCATGCTTTGCGGATAAGCGATATTGGTGGCATGCTCCATCGCACCTACTGTGGTCATGACGTAGCCCACCTTATTCCAGATATAAGGGCCAAACCAGTATTCCAAGGCATCTATGGCGGCAGGAAGGTTGGTGAATCGGGTTTCCATGCTGGTCTGCTGGCCAGCTTTGGCATGGAGCAAAACAGGAATGGTTCCGTACGCTCCCTCATGGTCATAACTGATGGTCACATAATCAGCCGCAGCAATAGCCGAGAGGTAGGTAGGAATGGGTATGTCCAAAGCATAATGCCTGGTCAGGGTGTCTCCACCCAAGGCTGTCTCACTGATGAATTCACCTTGGCAGTGTGGCACATGGCCATTGGCACTTGTCACATGCCAGTCATAGGTGGCACGTTCCACGAAAGTGTCGAAGCAGGGATACCAGACCCGCCCAAAATTTGGCGGGATGGTGCTCAGTCCGATACCTAGGTTGTAGATGTAATTGGCCTCGAAGTAGAATCCACCCCATTGTGGGTCCTGATAGGGATGGCCATTGTACCAGACATCTACGTAGAAGACCTCTCCTTCATTCACCGTCATTCCTAAGGCCACTTCCAAAACCTCACCTATATGCGTGAAGGTGGCCGGAATCCCGTCCACTTGAACCTGAGTGATGTCCAGGTCTTTGAGGTCCAAGCGAATGTCATCCTGACCGTCCATTCGAGCAGAGATGCTAAGCGTGGTATGTGCATCTATGGTCTGTCCGAAATAATCCGTGATGTCGATGTGGATCTCATAATGCTGGATATCGAAGGTGTCGCTCCGTGCATTGCTATCATCAATGAGTTTCTGCTCAAAAGACGTAGCAACTCTCTTGGCGACCGACTGATGTTTCCCGTAGCAGGTATACGGATGTGTCTCCACTTGGGCGCTCACGCTGAAAGCGATGGTCAATAGTATGCTGAGAACTAGGATTCTTGTTTTAGCCAATTGGTAAAGGAGAGAGGGCGAGTGATTCAACATAGTTTGAGATAGCTTGTGTTATATAGGTCGGTTGGCATCCACATCATGGATGAATTGTATAAGCCCAGGGAAGAAATGACTTTGGTCATCGTATTGGGAGCAATGGGACCCCTCAGGGCAAAGGAGGAATCTCCCATTCTGAACTTCTGATGCCAGCCATTCCATATGTTCAGGGTCCATGGAGTCATGTGATGCACCTATACTCAAAGTAGGCACTGTGATTTCCTTAAGACGGTCTGTCACATCCCAATCTTTCAAAGTGGCATTTCCTGTCACCCCGAATTCGCTGTATCCCTGCATATAGATATAGACCTCTGGATTCAAGTGCTTAAAGGCTCTGTTGACCGGGTCAGGCCATTCTTCCAAAGGGCGTCTGAGGATATGCTCTGTGTAATGATGCTCAAAGAGCAATTCCAGATATCGGGGATTGTCAAAATCCTCATTTGCTTCTATTTCCATGATCTCCGACAGGACGGCAGGGTCCATGGCCGGACCTAGGACCTCTTTGGCATAGGCATTATAGGAGGGGATGCTCATGACCATGTTGGAGATGATAAGCCCCTTGAGATGGTCTTGATGGGCCAAGGCGTACTCCATTGCCAGGATACCGCCCCATGATTGCCCGAAGAGGTAGAAGTTCTCTTTGTCTAGTCCAAGGGCCTGCCTCACCTGCTCCACTTCATCAACGAATCTCGGTAAAGTCCATAGGCTGGTATCACTGGGTTGGTCACTGTAATAGGAACCCAATTGATCATAGTAGAAGAACTCTATTCCTTCTTGCGGAAAATACCCTTCAAAGCTCTCGAAGAATTCATGTGTCCCTCCAGGGCCGCCATGCAGGAGAAGGACTTTCTTGCTGGGATTGTTCCCTATGCGCTTCGTCCAGACCTTGAATTCGCCCTTAGGTGTGGAGATAGGGATCATTCGAATGCCTCCTGTTGTCTGGTCAGGCTGGCCCGTCATATCCAGATATTCACAACAGGAATCATCCTGCGAACCCGAGCTGGCTGTGGGCGCTTGCTGACAGGAAAGCACAAAGATGATGGATAGGAAGGCTAGGATTCTCATGGTCAGTTGACGTCTAAAAGGTCCAATTCAAAAATGAGCACAGAGTTGGCAGGAATGGTAGGTCTGGGTTGACTACCATAACCTAGATGGGAGGGGATGAGTAGCACTCCACTGCCCCCTTCACGGAAATACGGAATGCCTTCCTGCCAACCTTGGATGACAGAGCTTAGGGGGAAGACAATACCGGCTGCTGAGGATTGATCGAAAACACCTCCATTGCTGAGTTTACCTGTATATCTTACAGTGACTGTGCTATCAATGGTGGGGAAACTGCCAGTTCCAGGTTCGTCTATCACATAATACAATCCGGATGGAGTGCGGGTGGCCATATACCCACGTTGCGTAATGTAGTTCTGGATGATCTCCTCATCCAAGGCCATCTGATCCACTTCATCCTTCTTGCAGGAGCCAAGAAATAGAACGGCCATGACTGTGAGCAATGCAAAAAATCTCATGCCATGAAGATACACTTTGGCGCGTATGTCAAGGGCATTGGGGGAACGTTCTGAATGCAGTTCGTAAACTTTTGCAATGGGGTATCAATAAAGAAGCCCAGGTCCTTTCGTTCAAGGAACTGGGCTAATCAAAACAACCAAAACCGATCGTTCATTCAGGAGAGACGTGATGACCTGAACCTCTGACTCTCCTGTTCATCAATCCAAAAGACGGAGTCTATGACGAAGGACTGGGCTTGCTCAAAGGGTATATCATCGACCAGCACTTTGTAGAACGAAGCAGATACAACCGACTGATAAGTGCCTTGGCCGATTTCCCAGGACAGGTGGGGATAGGCATCGGAGAGTCTACGGCAGCAATCATCTTCAAAGATGGGCTGGCTGTGGCCGGGGAAGGACAAGTCGTCATTTTCAGCGCTGAGCATCCTCCAGCCAAGGAGCCCAAAGGGGAACTGGTACATTCCAAGGGGCTAAGGCTCGATATCCTGAAAGAAGGGGAATCGGTCCAATGGACGAAGTGATCTCATTGGTCGTTGAGCAGGGTCTGAGTTTTCCAGACACTGCACCAACCTTCTTTCTCTCTGAACCCGTATCTTAGCCCTAACCGATAAAGGGAGCGAGATATGAATATTCAAAGGCCTTTCAACCTTCAGCAATGGATTGAGGAACACCGTCATGAGCTCAAACCTCCTGTAGGGAATAGAAACCTCTATCGTGATGCAGGGGATTATATTGTCATGATCGTGGCCGGTCCCAATGCTCGAAAGGACTATCACTACAATGAGACCGAGGAGCTGTTCTATCAATTGGAAGGGAACATCACAGTGCGCATTCAAGAAAACGGGGAAGCCGTTGATATCCATCTAGGACCTGGAGACATGTACCTCCATCCCGCCAAGGTGCCACACTCACCTATGAGGAGCGAGGGGTCCATTGGGCTGGTTATTGAGCGAAAGCGAAATGAAAGCCATACGGATGGGCTGCTATGGTTCTGTGATGAATGCAATAACAAGCTCCATGAGACCTACTTCCCATTGACCAACATAGAGAAGGATTTCCTTCCTCGATTCAAGGAATTCTATGCGTCTGAAGCTTTGCGTACTTGTGGGAACTGTGGCCATGTCATGGAGACCGACCCCCGATTCGTAGAGGCCGCTGAGAGCTGAGACATGCAGGACATCCTGACCATAGATATCCACACGCACATCCTTCCGGAGAATATCCCTGATTTCAAGTCCCGATTCGGATACGGGGGATTCATCCATTTGGATCATCATAAACCTGGTTGTGCTAGGATGATGATGGATGACCGCTTCTTCAGAGAGGTGCGATGCAACTGCTGGGACCCTAAGACGCGCATTGAGGAATGTAATGGACAAGGCGTCCATGTGCAGGTCCTGAGCACGGTGCCTGTGATGTTCGCCTATTGGGCTCAGGCCCATCACACCCACACATTGAGTCAATTCCTCAACGACCACATCGCTGGCATCATCGAAACACATCCAACCCGTTTTGTGGGGTTGGGGACTCTGCCCTTGCAAGCGCCCGACTTGGCTGTCAAGGAGCTAGAGCGGTGCAAGGCCATTGGAATGAAGGGCGTACAGATCGGTTCCCATGTCAACGACTGGAATCTCAATGCCCCTGAACTCTTCCCAGTCTTTCAAGCGTGTCAGGAACTGGATATGGCGGTCTTTGTCCATCCTTGGGATATGATGGGCCAAGAGAAGATGAGCCGCTATTGGTTGCCTTGGTTGGTCGGCATGCCTGCAGAGACCGCCTTGGCCATCTGTTCCATGATCTTCGGTGGCGTGTTCGAGCGTTTGCCTGAACTCAGGGTGGCCTTCGCGCATGGTGGAGGTGCCTTCCCAGCGACCATAGGTCGTATCCAGCATGGTTTCGATGTGCGACCTGATCTTTGTGCGATCGATAATGACCGACCACCCACGGATTATCTAGGTCGTTTCTGGTTGGATTCCTTGGTCCATGCCCCGGAGATGTTGGATCTCATTGTGAATCAAGTCGGAGCTGATAGGGTGGTGCTTGGAACCGATTACCCTTTCCCACTGGGCGAACTAGAACCTGCCAAGCTCATCCGTGGAATGGGATATGATGACAAGAAGACGGCCCAGCTGCTGCACGGCAGTGCGCTCTCGTGGCTCCAAATGGAAAAGGAGCTGTTCCTGAAAGTCTGACCGGCTAATACTTCTCCTTCAACTCCAAAGCTCTCTCCCTATTGAATTCGAAATCGGGCTGCTCACAGTAATACTCTATCATAGCTTTCGCGTCATTCTTTTCTTCAAGGGCGATCAAACAGAGGATTTTATACCATTCGGATTGAGAAGTCAAATCAGGTTCGATGCCCTTAACCTCCTCAAGAATGGTGATAGCGGCCCAATAGTCCTTTGAACCCATAAAGGCCATAGCAAGTTGGAGCCCTATTCGTGCATCCTTGGTCGCATTGAAACGTTGTAAAAGCGGTTCAACTGCAATGCTGTAATCGCTTGCGTTCAATGCTTCCAGGCTGGGCTTGAAGCTTTCATCCTCGGATAAGGAAGCGGGGACAGGGTAGAGCCGGAAATTCTCAGTAAAGAAATCAGTGCTCTCATAAGCTAGCCTTTGGTAGATGAGGAATGCACCCATCAAGAAAATCGGGACCATCACAAATGGCATCCAGCGGGCTTTGCGGGCGTATGAACCAGTATTGGACAAGACCTTACCTTATTCTTTGACCAATGGAATGGCCTTACCCATTGTTACGCCTTGGATGGGATAGAGCAAGTAAAGCCCTTTTGAGAATCCTTGAGTCGGGATGATGATACGCTCTATATCTGAATTTGGATTTCCAGATGCCAATATGCGCCCTTGCAGATCGGTCATGTGCCATGAGAAGCCTTCCACCTGTTCTCTATCCAAAATCAATGAGAGGTTATCTTGAAAGGGATTGGGAAAGACATTGACAAGTCCTTGTGACTGCCATTCCAATAGGGAGACTGGGCAACCTACATCATCGGACATGTTGACGGTCAATGGGACGGAAAGCGAATAACAACCGTCTAGTTCTGCCAGATCACTTCCTTCCTCCAGGCCCAACAGGCCATCAAGATAGCTGATGTGATAGACCAATAGTTCTTGAGGAAATATCTCATCGAAGATGAACGAACCTGAGCCAGAGATCGAATGGATTGTGCCACTTGCCGAGGTCTTGAGCAGGGCAGAGAGCTCTCCTTCATTACCGATAATCTCAAAAAACAACTCATCGATGATGTCATCAAAGACACACAATGTAACGGCATCCGTGTTGCCACCTTCAAAACTGAGTGCACCAGCTTCGACCACATTGAAAATCACATCCACACTTCCTGAGACAGTGCCATCACAGAAGGCATCGCTAAGCAGGACAGGGTTGTAGGTGCCTTCGGTATTGGCGGTGATGAAATAAGGATTGTCACTGGTCTCTACCTGACCTTGAGGTATACCATTGATGTGATACTCCACGGACCATGGAGCGATTCCGGTCAGATTCAGGGCTAAGGCTCCAGGGCCAGGCCCACAGACCTCCCCATCTCCTGAAAGGATGGCCGTTGGAGGGGGCAGAACATCCAGGTTCACCGCTCCTGTAGCTGAACCAATGCATTGTGCGTCCTCGACCAGAACCAATTGATATTGACCATCCTCTGAAAGGACGAGTGGGTAGATGGAATTGGAAGTGATGACCGGGTCCTGATTCACGCCATTCAGGGAATAGATGAAGGTCCAAGGGGCCTCACCACTCAAGATGACATTGAAACTGGCCGTCTCTCCTTCGCAGATGCTATTATTTCCCAGCATGAAGGCCGAGGCCTCACACCCTTGGACATTCGAATTCTCCTCCCCTTGTGTGTTTCCAGTGCTATACTCCCAGTCGGAGGAGCCGTCCCCGAATCCATCGAACTCAATGGAGCCATCTCCGGCTTCTACCGTGACAAAGTCTCCTGCTGTCCAAATCCCTGCTGCTTGAGCCACGGAAGAGCGTTGATGACCACTGGAGCCCCATTCCACGTAGTCTAGGATATTGTCAGGGTTGTTGTATGAAGGGACAGAATAGAGGCCCAATTCGTCATCCATGCTGTCGAAGGAATGACCACTGACCACAAGGATGCTTCCAGGAGTCATTAAAGTGGACCCGCTCAATACAGTCAATGTCTGGACTTGATTATACGTTGGAAAGGAACAAAGGAATAGGGTGCCTGCGTTGAATTCAGAGTCGCCCACATTCTTCAATTCCACCGCTTGTTGCGAACCCATGATGACCTCGTTTATGATGATCTGGGCCTGTAGCTTACTTGGTTGGAGACCTGCCACTGAGATAAGACAGATGAGAAAGGTCTGGTATAAGCTTCGGGACATGGTCAGCTGGTTTTATAATGCTGCAAGATAGAAAGGAGACGGACCGTAGCAAATGGATATCATTTGATTTCAGGTATGTCGCTTTTCATTAGATTTGCCCTCCTTTTGGCTGAAAGGCCTTTGAAAGGCTGATGAATCGGGGCTATAGCTCAGCTGGCTAGAGCGCTACACTGGCAGTGTAGAGGTCAGGGGTTCGACTCCCCTTAGCTCCACAAGGACAAAGGACCTGCAGCTTAGCTGTGGGTCCTTTTATCTTTTTGTCTTTTATGGGGTTGATTCCAAAGTTCTGTGTTACCGCTCGTCAGGCCTAGGTTGCCACGCAGCATCGGGAGGGCCATGGATGCTGATCTATTGTTTTTATTTGTAATCCTGTCCATGAAATGAAACCTAAGAAGCAACTCAAGTACGACAAAGCCTATCTCCGTATGGCCAAGGAGTGGGGGCAACTCTCCCACTGCGAGCGCAAGAAGGTGGGTGCCATCATCGTCAAGGATGGCATGATCATCTCTGACGGCTATAACGGAACGCCTTCAGGTTTTGAGAACCCCTGTGAGGATGAGGAAGGCTACACTAAATGGTATGTGTTGCATGCCGAGGCCAATGCTTTGATGAAGGTGGCCAAGAGCACGAATAACATGAATGAAGCGACCCTCTACATCACCCTGTCTCCATGCAGGGAATGTAGCAAGCTCATCCATCAGGCTGGAGTGAAGCGCTTGGTTTACTTGGATGAATATAAGGACCGATCAGGCCTGGACTTTTTAAAGGATGCTGGGATTGAGTTGGTGCACATCCCAATAATAAGCGAATAGCATAGAATGAATACGCGATTTCAAATCCTATACCCTCTCCTGCTTGGGGTGGCGTTGGCCTTGGGGCTTTTCATCGGCATGGGCCTAGGTGGGGATCGGCCGGATAATCCATTGGTCTTCAGGGGATCCGAGGCGGATAAGTTCTCTCAGGTGGTGCGCCTGGTGGATGCTGAGTACGTGGATTCGGTGGAGATGGATGGGCGCGTGGATGTGGCTATACAGGATTTCCTTCAGGACTTGGACCCGCACTCGTATTACATCACGGCTGCCGAGCGAGCGGAGTACAGTGAACCTTTGGAAGGAAATTTCGATGGCATAGGCATCGAGTTCAGGATTGTAAAGGATACCGTCATGGTAGTGATGCCCGTGATGGGGGGGCCTTCAGAGAAAGTTGGCATACAAGCAGGTGACCGGATCGTAACGGTCAATGACAGCAACATCACCGGGATTTCCATCACGAATAAGAAGGTCATGGAATTGCTCAGGGGAGAGCGAGGAACTACAGTGGACGTTTCTGTCCAACGAAGAGGGAAGAAAAAGCTCATCGATTTCACCATCACTCGTGGCGAGATTCCTATTCAGAGCATCCCCGTTTGGTTGAAGGCCGATGATGAGACGGGATACATTCGTGTGAGCCGTTTTGCACGTACCACCCATGATGAATTCAAGCAAGCCTTTAATGAATTGGGACCTGGACTCAAGCGAATCGTGGTGGACCTAAGGGGGAATGGCGGAGGATACTTACAGACCGCTATCGCTTTGGCGGATGAATTCTTGGGAGAGGGTGAGATGATCGTCTACACCGAGGGCAGGAATCAGCCTAAGCGCACTTATATGGCCACTGACAAAGGAAAATTGACTGATATGGAAGTCATCCTCCTCATTAACGAAGGTTCCGCGTCAGCATCGGAGATTCTGGCTGGAGCCATTCAAGACAACGATCGAGGAACAATCATCGGACGAAGAAGTTTTGGTAAAGGACTTGTGCAAGATGAGATGGAATTCAAGGATAAGAGCGCCATCCGTTTGACCATAGCCAGATACTTCACCCCTTCAGGTCGGTGTATACAGAAGCCTTACGGTGAAGGTGTGGATTATGAGCACGACTATATGGACCGCTTGGAGCGGGGCGAGCTCCTATCTGCAGACTCCATTGCTCTCACGGATTCGATACAATACAGGACGAAGGCAGGTCGCACCGTCTATGGAGGTGGGGGCATCATGCCTGATGTTTTCGTTCCTATCGATACGTCCTACAATTCTGAATTCTTCACTGACGTGCTCTATAGTGGGGTGTTGAATCAATTCAGTTTCGACTACGCGGATTCACGGAGGGACGAGTTAGGCAGATATAAGGATGCCAAAGCTTTCAATGGCGGCTTCACCATCTCAGCAGCCCTATTCAATGATTTCCTATCCAATGCTGCGAAAGAAGGATTCAGTCCAGGGGAAGGGGCATTGAAACGCTCTGAAGAGGAACTGAAGATCAGACTCAAGGCTGGAATTGCAAGAGTCCTCTGGGGAGAGGAAGGCTATTTCACCGTCATCTTGAAATCTGATAGAGAATTCCAAAAGGCGATGACCTATGTAAGATCGCGGTCCACTTCAGAATGATATCTTTGAACTATACGAACCAGCAGCATCGGGCTGCCTAAAATCTAGACAACATGTCATTTGAACTTCCTAAACTTCCTTACGCCTATGACGCCTTGGAGCCGAATATTGATGCAAGGACGATGGAGATCCACTATACGAAGCATCATAACGGATACACCACCAATTTGAACAACGCCATCGAGGGAACTCCCATGAGCGGTAAATCCATTGAGGACATCCTGAAGAATCTGGATACGACCAATATGGCGGTGAGGAATAACGGGGGTGGCTATTACAACCACTGCCTCTTCTGGGAAGTGATGTCACCAAATGGAGGAGGTCAGCCTAGTGGTGAACTAGCTGCCGCCATCGATGCAGCCTACGGGAGCTTTGATGCCTTCAAAGAGACCTTTAGCAAGGCCGCGGCCACCCGTTTCGGGTCAGGATGGGCTTGGCTATGTGTTCATCCAGGAGGCAAGGTCGAGGTCTGTTCCAGCCCTAACCAAGATAACCCACTGATGCCTGGAGTCGGCTGTGGTGGAAGCCCCATCTTCGGAATCGATGTGTGGGAACATGCCTACTACCTGCACTACCAGAACAGAAGGCCTGACTATATCTCAGCTTTCTTCAATGTGGCCAACTGGGATGAAGTGGCTAAGCGCTATGCAGCTTCTAAGTAAGAATACTTGAAATCAGAATTGAACCCCCATCGGCCATAGCTGATGGGGGTTTTTCTTTCAAATGATGAAAAGAAGAGGAGCATTGTGTTTCCTATCTTCGAGCACAGATTATGGCGATAGACGAATTCAACATGCATGAGGAGGCCATCCGGACGGACAGTGACATTGAGCGCTTTCTGCGGCCGCAGACCTTTGATGATTTTGCTGGGCAACGATCGGTATTGGAGAACTTGTTGGTCTTTGTGACAGCGGCCAAGGGAAGGGGCGAATCCTTGGACCATGTCCTTCTGCATGGACCACCTGGCCTCGGAAAGACCACCTTGGCCAATATCATTGCCAATGAATTGGGGGTGAGCATCCGGACCACCTCTGGCCCGGTATTGGATAAGCCGGGGGACCTTGCCGGTCTATTGACCAATTTGGAACCCAACGATGTTCTTTTCATCGATGAGATCCATCGACTGAGTCCTGTTGTGGAGGAGTACCTCTACTCAGCAATGGAGGACTATAAGATAGACCTGGTCATCGATGCAGGGCCAAATGCACGGACTGTGCAGATCACGTTGAATCCCTTTACCTTGATTGGCGCGACCACACGTTCGGGCTTATTGACGGCACCACTAAGAGCGCGATTCGGCATCAACTCGCGCTTATCTTATTATGACGTTGAGACCATGAGCGGCATAGTGGAACGCTCAGCTGGTATATTGGACGTCCCCATCCATGAGGAAGCTTCTATTGAAGTAGCAGGAAGGAGCCGCGGAACTCCCCGTATCGCCAACGCATTACTTCGCAGGGTCAGGGACTTTGCTCAGGTCAAAGGCGATGGCACCATAGATCTGGGAATAACGCGGATGGCCTTGAAAGCTCTGAATGTGGATGAGCATGGGCTGGATGAGATGGACAATCGCATTCTCATTACTCTCATTGACAAGTTCAAAGGGGGCCCTGTAGGACTGAATACCATCAGCACAGCTGTTGGGGAGGATGCAGGGACCATAGAGGAAGTATATGAACCTTTCCTTATCATGGAAGGTTTCCTTGCTAGAACTCCAAGAGGACGTATGGCTACTGAAAAGGCCTATAAGCACCTTGGAAAGGGGCCAGGACCTGGTGAGGGAACCTTGTTCTGATCAATTCCTTATACAAATGACTATTGGGCAACGTACGGCTTTCGTGAAACGAGTGGCCAAGGAGCTCGGCTTCATCTCTTGTGGAGTAGCGAAGGCACAGTTCTTAGAAGAGGAAGCTCCAAGATTGGAGCAATGGCTTCGGGAATCTCGCCAAGGGGAGATGCGCTATATGGAGAATCACTTCGATAAGCGCTTGGACCCAACGCTTCTTGTTCCTGGGGCTAAGTCGGTGGTCTCTTTGACCTACAATTACTTTCCTGGGCAACTGCAGATTCATGATGCGCCTCAGATTTCCAAATATGCCTACGGGGAGGATTACCATTTAGTCCTCAAGGAGAAACTCTTAGAGTTATTAGATAGGATCAGGGAGGAGATAGGAGAGGTGGATGGAAGATGTTTTGTGGATAGCGCTCCTGTTCTGGATAAGGTTTGGGCCGCTCGTTCCGGTCTGGGCTGGATTGGAAAGCACAGCAACCTTCTCAGTAAATCCATTGGTTCCTACTTCTTTATCGCTGAACTCATCATCGACCTGGACTTAGAACATGATGCTCCGGTCATGGACCATTGCGGAGACTGCACCCGATGTGTGGATGCCTGCCCCACTGAAGCTATCTATGAACCTTATAAAGTGGATGGAAGCAAGTGCATTTCCTATTTCACCATCGAACTGAAGGGAGCGATCGATGAAACGATGAAGGGTCAATTCGAGAATTGGGCTTTTGGCTGTGATATCTGCCAAGATGTATGCCCTTGGAATCGATTCTCAACTCCCCATGACGAACCAAGATTCGAGATTCCTGATAGTTGGTCGAAGTGGAAGACAGAAGAATGGAAGGAGTTGACGGAAGAAGTATTCAATAAAGTCTTCGAACGAAGCCCTATTCAAAGGGCTGGATTCTCAGGCCTGAAAAGGAATGTCCGCTTTCTGGAGAGCTCAGACCAGAGTTGAGAAGCAATCACTGATCACATCACCATAAAGGTGACCGTAAGTAATCACACACCACATTTGAAGATGTACGAGATCCTCCTTGGACACCCAACTTATGGCTTTACGAAGTTCTTTTCGGAACAACAGTCTATCGAAACTCACTTTGGACAATACCTTTTTGCTCAACTCAAGCATAGTTCATCATTCATTGCAGGTTTAACATAAGAAAACAACGTCCGTCTGGCAGTAAGTTACAAAAGCTTTGTATAGCTCGCAAGATCTGCGCAAAATAGATTTCAACAACAGCTATCAAACGTGGAAACGGAGCATGAATTGTATGGACGAATTGTATTGACCACGGTTCCACCGGAAGGTGGAATTTCCTGCATGTTCACGCACGGGAATGATGGATTGATTGAAACGGGTGGCGAGCTCCCATCGCTGAGCGAAAGCGTATTGGATGCCAAGCAGAAGACTCAAGTCAAAGGAGTCGAATTCCCTACCAAGCCCTAAGATCTCTCCATTCTGATTCTCCTCTCGTAAACTGATGAGGTAGGCTGGTGCAAGTCCCAAGTGGAATCCCGTGCTACTGGTCGTGTAGTTCATCAATAGAGGCAATTCCACATAGTTCATGCGGAGCAGATAGCTATTGAAATCACCTTCGTCAGGACGGGCGTTTTTTCTCGAACCTTTCTGTATGAAGAGCAATTCGAAGCTGGGCACCCAATCCTCAGACCGCCCCACTTCCACACCTAATCCGGTCACGAGGCCTAACTGATCGAAGCCTGAAAGCTGATCTCCAGAGATTTGAGAGCTGGACAGACCTATACTGGCGTATGGTCTGAAGAAACCATTCTCATCCTGGGCCTGAACTGAGGAAATGATGACAAAAGAAAATACTCCCAAGGCCAAGCCATAGGAGTGTTTTGATAACGATATTCTGAAATATCCTCTCATTTCAGCAAGCCAAGAAGGTGCTCATAGAGCTCCTCTTCATCTCCAGGATTATATCCGATGTGCTGATAAACGATGTTCCCAGAGCCATCAACTAAGAAGGTATATGGTGGTGCGGTCACATTCATGGCTCTCCTGAAGTCCCCATTCTCATCCAGATAGACTTCATACTCCCAACCTGAAGCATCCACGTATGGTTTGACGTTCCTTGACGTTCTGGAGTCATCTATGGAGATAGCAATGATTTTAACCCCCGTTTCTTCCACCCAATCGCTATAGTCTTCGGCAATGGTATTCAACTCCCTCTTGCAAGGGCTGCACCATGTCGCCCAAAAGTTGATGATATAGGGTTTGCCTTCGTTATCGAATTTGCCGGTGTCAATGGTCTGGCCCGTAATACTCTTGATTGATACTGAGGGTACTTCCTTGACTTGTGCATATCCCATGAGACCAAGGCTCATGACAATAGTAAGAAGGATGATGTGTTTCATTGGGGGTGTTTTGACGGAAAAAAGATTACAATAACTGAACCAAAATAGAGAAAGGAGGCCTGCTAGTGGGCCTCCTTTCATAAGATTCATTCTTAATGAGGTCAGTGTATGACAGAGACCTTGGTCATTGAAGACGTTTTTCCAGCAAGGATGTTCACCATGTAGACTCCTGATTGGAAATCACTCATGTCAAGTTCGGTCACAAATAATCCGCTCAATGTTCCTAGGTTCTTATTGAATACCTCTTGTCCAAGGACATTCGTTACCTGAAGCGTTACTTTTTCTTGTGATGCCATGTCAATTCTCACATTGAGCACATCATTGACAGGATTTGGCCCAATTAGTACCGCACCAGCAAATTCTGATTCATTTAGACCGACAGTAGCCGACATGCTGACATTCTCAGATGTGTTATCTAGGAATTCTCCGCCCATGACAAGTACATCTCCATTTCCATCGCTTAGTACATATTCACCTAAACCAAAACCACAGCAGATGCCATCACCAAATGAATCGAATATCTCGAATTCGTAACATCCTGCGCCAGAAGGAATCGTATATGAAGCATTATAGGTCGTTGTATTTCCATAAGGTCCACCGGAAAGTACCGTTGTACCATTTTCATTTCTGAGTACCCAAGTGGTCTCAGACCCATAGTTGTCTGTGAGAATCTCGATGTTCAATGTCTGGCCGGCATCAGCAGCGATGAATTCTTCGGTTATTGTGTTGTCATCCGAGATCACATCTTCATCGGCTACGCCATTTGGCATTGACACTGTTGCCACGATGGTATTGGTCGACATTGCCTCGAATGTGTAAGCATCCAAAGTCACATTTTCAGTACCAAGCGTACTCAAGGAACCAGTCCAATTGTACTCTTGATTCGCTCCCCCATTGATGCTGTAAGTGATAACTGCAGACGTTAGCTCTGAATTTCCCTGGTTCGAAAGCTTGAGCACAGGAGTTAAGGTCTGAGTTCCAATACACATAGAACTTGGCAATCCATTCACTTGAACTGCAGCCGCACTGTTATTGTATTCAGAGGTAATCTCTATGTCCTGGTCCTTAGCTGCTTGATAGATGACTTTGTTCGCATTGTTCTGAACCCATCCTACTACTTCCAACTCGTCAAAGTCGTAGATGGTGACATCGGCTAGGGACAAACTCTCGTTGATGGTGTATACGTCACCTGACGTGAAGTTAGCTAGAGTAATTCCAGCCGTACCACCAACGAATTTCTTCATCACGTGATAGTACTCGGTCTCCCCATTGGTGCCTCCAGGGACATCAGCATATTGAATCTCCTGTTCAGTAAGTGCAATAAGCAGTCTCAATGTTCCACTCAAATCAGCATCAGCAGTTATACTGCCTGTGACTAACAAGATTCCATTGACTACTTCCGCACTGATATCCATTGTCAATGGAGATATAACAGCATGTGCCGCGTCAATCTCTGCTTGACTCAAACATGCTGGTGCTCCAGCATAGAAGCCACAGTCATTGGCGATGGTCGCTCCGTTCACCAAACCTGTTGGCACACCATTGAAACCATAATAGTTTACCCTAGCAATTACTTCAGCTTCGTTGTCGAGGTACATCTGGTCAAAACCTGGCCACCAAGTCTGGTATTTTAGGACCACTACTTTGTCGTCATTTGCAGCTAGCAGAGCATCAAAGCCTGGATTCTGGGAGGCGCATGGGCCACAAGACGCTTGTGTGCCTTCTTCTACCATGACCATGGTGTTGCTCTGGGCGCTGGCCACAGAACCAAGTAGAAAAAGGGAAAGCGAAAACGTAAATAGTTTTTTCATAGGAAATAAGGTTTCGATTTAGGAGCGTGAAGATAGGGGAAACATGCTACGGAGGCAGCCAATTCATATTCGTGATAAGCTGAATAGTGAATATGACTCTTGCATTCCTAAATTCGAGATTCTCTTGTCGTGAGGGAAAGAGAAGGTCGGTTGTATAACGGGGAGTACTATTCTAACTCAATGAATTCGCTCTGAAAGACAGCTTGCGTAGTTCGGTCCATCAAGAACCCTAAAATAGCCAGATTGCTGATTTCATAGGTTGCATCAACCAGTGGGTCAGGGAGTTGATAGCTATAGTTGAGGAAAAGAGGGCTATCAAGGGCCAGGGTGTCCAATTGTAGGGCAGTGCCCCAAGTCCCGTTGACATTATCACTCAGTACATTATGATGTTCATAGTCAGGGATGTATTGGCTTCCTGCGGATTGTGGACTGATGACCTTCTGCCTCAAGAGAAAGAGTATGAAGCGATAATCTGCTGCATCCAAACTCTCCTCGACTTCGATGTCCGCATGGATGAAAAGGCCATTTCCCACGGGGCAGTGGTAATACTCTAGAGCGATATTGGCTTTGGCCGTTTGGCTCAATTCGCCTTCGACCAAACTCTGCCACGATCCAGGGAGATACCATATGCCACCAGTCGGTCCTCCACCGATCCTATTGACCGTACCCGCTGGGTTCC
Source organism: Bacteroidota bacterium (assembly GCA_027621335.1). Lineage (GTDB taxonomy): Bacteria > Bacteroidota > Bacteroidia > Flavobacteriales_D > JABDKJ01 > JABDLZ01. Next base: position 8,863 of record JAQCAN010000003.1, on the reverse strand, counting down.
CGAAGATCTCAGGGTCAGGAAAAGAGATGTAGGCATCTCCTGCCTCCGTAGTGAAGTCGGTAGGATAGGACGCGGTCACCGTCTGGAAACCATCCCCAGGTCCCGCATGCACTGAGGCCACGAAGACCATGCCGGGATGTGATTCTTCGAGGGCTTCGGCTACGTCAGCGGCCGCTGGACAGTTGGCACAGCTATGACCTGTGTAATCCTCTAAAAGTACATTTTTCTGTGTGTCGGTAAGTGGAGCGAAGTCAGGAAAGACATAATCTGCTGGTATGAGGTCAGGGCAGAGGTCCCATTGGAGTAGACCCGCAGTAGGGTCAACAATGTCGTTCGGGTTCTCAAGGACTGGCTGTTCTATCTTGTCACAAGCCATCAAGAAAATCACCATTAGGAATGCTGTCAAATGTCTCATTGCTCTCATCACTTAAAAACTGGTAGATAATCCAAGGGTCAATCCGTTTGAAGCGGGCACGAATCGGCATACGCCTCCCACACAGAAGAATCCTGCTCTCTGTCTTCCGTATTGGACAGAAAACCGATGTGGTCCTCTCACATGGGTTACATTCATCAAGGCATAATGTGTGCGTTTATTGGCATCATGGTTTCCATAATTGTATTGGTCCAATAGAGAGATGGACCAATGCGGAGAATAGGTGTATTCGATCAATCCGAAGGCCCAGTCTCCCTGATCCTGCTTAGTGAATAGGCCCTGAGCTTCAAAACGAAGAGAGTGTTTGCCTTTTACTTTCCAGAGCACATCCGCAATAGCGATGTTGGCCTTGATGAATTCGTGCTTCACCGCCACGAGTACTGCGCGATCCTCGAAGTTCAGATTCATGTACATTAGTTTGGCCTTGATCTTCTTACTCAACTTCCTGTCCAGCATAACATTGAAATCTCTCACAAGGAGGCTGTCCGAAATGTCGAACCATCTGGTCGTATAGCCCTGCCTCGCGCCTTCTTGGTCATTGAGGAATTGGCGTTCCGGAGCATATGCTGTTGCTAGACCAACGGTGATTGTGGTCCCATATTTTCCTCCAAGTGGGGTTCCCTTATCGAGTTTATAGATTAGATCTGCATTGAAGGCGATCTCCCCCAGCAGATTGGTCGCATAAGGATACAGTGTAGAAGCGAGATTATAGGTGTGCTGTTTGGTGATGGCGGGATTGAAACCTACGAACAGAGCTGTCGGAGTCACACTCTGATTAGTTGAGCGCCAAAGAATGTTGTCGGTATGCTTGGCCGTGAGGTCTAAGGCGAAGCCTTTGGTGCTATACCCGAGATTCACCAAGATGCCCTCACCTCCTTTATATAGGTAGTTGAAAGGATCCATGAAATCACTCGTGGTCGGATAGGGGTCGTTCTCTTTGTAGGTGTACTCTGCCAGCGCCCTGAAGTCCCCATAGGAGGCTTCTATTCGGCCACCATAAGCACCTACATTCTTTGGAAGGGCATAGATGGTGGTGGGGTTATCATCATTGAACTTGCTGACAAAACTCGCTCCTAATCTGATCTGGAGTTCTGTGCTGTCGAGCATGATAGGATTGAACAGCTCTCCCAAGGAAAGTTCCACATCCATTCCTCTCACTATCCCTTTTCCATTGACCAATCCATCATCGAACTGGAAGCGCTGTTTTCCAACCAAGCCTTTGATTTGCATGCCAGGTGTGGGTCTGTAAAGGACTTTCAATCCATCAAAGGCATTGTCAAGACCGAGGGTACGTTCTTCGAACGACCTGAGGATCATGCCCGTTCCGAATTGTTCATAGAAATTCCCGATGGTCACCTGCATGTCCTCATTCTCCCATGCGGCATAGCGATAACCTATACCCGTTCCTTGGAACTCCACTGGATAGCCAAGAAGTGGGTTCAGATAGGATTCATAACGTAATCCAGCTTTGAAGTTCCCTCTGGTATAATTCAGATTTCCAAAGCCATTCATCCCAAAGATCGCGTCAGGAGGGAACGCGTTGATGCTCTCATCCTCAGTGTAGTACTGGCCTGTCACATCGAGGTTGCCACTTATGGTCCCATAGTCCTGTTCTTGGGAGTAGGAAAGGAGGGCAGATGACAAAGACAAGGAAAGAATGAGCGTTCTTGAAATGGACATGGAGTCAAAAAATGAGGGAATCGCAAATATAACTTCATACAATGGCTTATTGTACGACCCGATACTAGTATCAGTGTTGGATTCACAATGTCTTCCAGGGGAATTGAAATTACAATATTCACAACGGCTATAGAGGCACGGAGTTGAATTCCTGTGAGCACTGGATCACTAGGTCTCTGGGCCGCTATCAGTGGACTTCCTGCGTCCAAATGCACTATATTTGTCACTCAAAGAATTGAAATCAGATTTCCATGAGACTACTCGTACTTGTATGCACATTCGCTCTGCTCAGCCTTAACTCTCATGCCCAACTGAACATAACTCAGGAAATCGGAGGTGAGCAGTTGAATGGCACCACCTACTTAGTTGATGGAAATCCGAGTATTTTCGAATTCGAGCATCCGTTCTATGTGACCAACTCTGCTGATGAGCCTTTAAGTGTTGGCTGTAGGAGGACAGAATTGGACGTACAGACTGGAGTCGGTATTCAAAGTACTCTATGCTGGGTTATTTGTCCTGCTTATGTAGACGCTGGTTCTGAGCCTATTCGCATTTCACCATTCAGTGCGAGCATACCAGCAGGAGGGACAGACAGCAGTTTCGTGATGCACCTGAGGCCCAATGGGGTGGATGGTTGCACTCGTTACCTTATAGAGTGGTTCGATGCTGAGGACGATACAGAGGTCTTCGCCTCTATTGAAATGGTATTTGACCACAGCGCTGGTTCGTGCCTGCTTTCTTTGAATGAGAATGAGGAATTAGTCACGAAGTTGAGTCCGAATCCATCTTCGGAGGAAACGGTTTTGAATCTTAGCGGAGTGAATTCACCGGTCAATGTCCAGATTATTGACTTATTGGGCAAGGTGAGGAGTACCTTCCCTTTCAATCCGGTCAATGGCACCTCTCGCATTATCAATACCACAGGCTTGAGCAATGGGATTTATTTCGTGTCCATCTCGGATAACTCAGGCATCTTGAAGACCATAAAGATGGTCGTTAAAAAATAATCTGATTCAGGAAAGCATTTGAGCGACCATGGGTAGACCTGTGGTCGCTTTTTCGTTGATAACCTTCAGTCGGCCGCCATTGTAACGCAGCATCTCCGGTGCCGGGTCGATGAGGTAGATGGGGGTATCCACGGGTGCTTCATGGATAAGGCCAGCTGCTGGATATACGTTCAAGGACGTTCCCACCACCAAGAGGATATCGGCCGCTCGGGCGATAGTGATGGCTCTCTCCAGCATGGGAACAGCCTCTCCGAACCAAACGATATGCGGTCTGAGAGGATGACCTTTAGGACATTGCTCTTCCAAGCTCAGCTCTCTGTACCCGATGTCCGTGATGTGGGACGGGTCTCCTGTGCTGCGCACTTTCCTGAGTTCACCATGCAGGTGGAGAACATGGCTGCTACCTGCCCGTTCATGAAGGTCATCCACATTTTGAGTGATGATACTGACTGCAAAGTTGGACTCTAGGGCTTTCAAGCTCAAATGCGCTGCGTTGGGCCATACTTCAGCGAGTTGGGAGCGTCTCAGGTTATAGAATCGATTGGCCAATTCTGGATTCGCAAGCCAGGCCTCTGGGGTGGCCACCTCCTCCACTCGATGTTGCTCCCAAAGCCCTCCTTCGTCACGGAAGGTCTTCAGCCCGCTTTCAGCGCTGATTCCAGCCCCACTTAACACCACTAAATGTTTTTTCATAGGCTTTCAAACTCGATAGTCCTTCAAGAAATCATAAGGTTCAATCCCTTGTTTTCCGTGGAGCTGATTTTTCTATTTTTACGGCCCTCACAAGGAATCCCTGTTTTCCAAAGGAATGATCGCATTTGTCAAAGGTAGATTGGTTGAGAAGAAACCAGGTCTTGCAATCGTGGATTGCAATGGCCTTGGCTATGAATTACGCATCTCCGCTAAGACCTACGAGTCTTTGGAGGGCGAAGATTGTAGGCTATTGACCCATTACACGGTCACTTTGGACGTCAGGAGTGGTTCCAGCCACCACCAGCTCTTCGGTTTCATCCATGAGACTGAACGTGAACTTTTTCGTCAGCTCATCACCGTTTCAGGCGTGAGCGCGACCTTGGCCATGACCATTTTAAGTCACATGTCGACTTCTCAATTGGAAAGGGCCATCTTGGACCGGGATGACAAACTGTTCAAGTCGGTCAAGGGGATAGGTCCTAAGCTAGCTCAGCGAATCGTTTTGGAACTTGCGGAGAAGTTGGTTCCATCTCTGGATCTGGGACATGGAAATATGGATTCGGGCAATATTGCACGGCAAGAGGCGTTAGCAGCATTGTGTTCGCTTGGATTTGACAGAGTCCGAGCGGATAGGACATTGAACGCGGTCATCAAAGAACATCCATCTGGTCTTGATGTAGAAGACATGATTAAGAAGAGCCTGAAAGCGCTTTAAGCCCTCCACTTTTGAACCAGACGAACCACACGTTAAACTCCCATTTCCTCGTTGGAATTGTAGCAGCCACATTGGCGCTGTACAGCACCAATAGGGTGAATGACGTGTACTCAGAACCTAGTTCCTCTCCCCTTGGGACCACCGATCTATCTTTTCCGCTGGATAGCCCGGAGATCATTCTGCCTTATCCTATCAATGACAACCTGAATCCCTTCGGCACTGGGGGAAGCCTCATTGACCTGGAGACACCCCCGAACATATCGAACGAGGTGGAATATGATCCATCTACAGGGGGCTATTTCTTCTATCAGAATATAGGTTCGGTTCCTTACAGGAACCCAAGTTCTATGACTGAGGGTGAGTTCATGGAATACAGTTTCGATGATGTGTTAAGTCAGAACTGGACAGAGATGGTGACCGAACAGAATGAATCCGAACAAGATGAGAATTCTGACTTCGGGACCTTGGCACCATCGCTCAAGGTCGAGAGTGAGGTATTCGACCGCATTTTCGGGGGAAATACAATCGATATCCGTCCTCAAGGCTCTGCAGAATTGTCCTTCGGAGTGAACCGCAGTCGATCAGAGAACCCGCGTATACCTGAACGTCAGAGGAGTATAACCACCTTTGATTTCGATCAACAGATCCAGTTGAACCTCCTCGGAAGCATCGGGGATAAGATGAACCTGAATTTCAACTACAACACAGAAGCATCCTTCGACTTCGAGAATAAGATAAAGCTGCAGTATGAAGGAAAGGAGGACGAAATCATCCAGAACATAGAGGCCGGAGACGTCAGCCTACCACTCAGTGGATCATTGATCACGGGTTCTCAGACGCTTTTTGGAATCAAGACCAGGCTCCGTTTCGGAAAACTGACGGCCACCACAGTCTTCTCACAGGAACGTGGTCAGAGAAAGGAGATCAATGTGGCCGGTGGTGCCCAGACCCAGAACTATTCCATCGAGATTGATGATTACGAGGCGAACAGGCACTACTTCCTGAACCACTTTTTCAAGGACAATTATGATAATGCGCTCAAGAGCCTGCCGGTGGTCAACTCACAGGCCTATATCACCCGAATCGAAGTATGGTTGACCAACAACAGAGCGGCCTTCGAAGAGAACAGGAACATTGTGGCCTTTGCCGATCTAGGTGAGGACGCGAGCGATATCCTCTCTGAGAACTCCGATATCACTCCTGGTATCTTCGTGAATGACGGACCAGGAATCTACCCTTCGAACAATCAGAATAGCCTATACGCTCAAGCCCAGGCTACACCGGGGGTGAGGAATTTCAATGACGTGACCGGGTCCTTGCAGAACATCGGACTTATTCCTGCGCAGCACTTCGAGGAAGTGGAAAGTGCCAGATTGCTCGGTCCCAACGAATACAGCTATAACGCGAAACTCGGATTCATCTCTTTGAACCAGTCCTTGAACAATGACGAGGTCCTTGCAGTGGCTTATCAATACACCTTGAACGGCCAGACTTACCAAGTGGGGGACTTTTCCACGGATGGGGTGACCGCTCCAGATGCCCTCTACCTCAAGATGTTGAAAAGCACCATCACCAACCCTAGGTGGCCCATCTGGGACTTGATGATGAAGAACATCTATTCCATGGGGGCCTTCCAGGTGAATAGGGACAATTTCCGATTGGATGTTTGGTACAACGACCCACTGGAAGGCTATGATGTTCCTTTCTTGCCGCAGGATGGTCTGAATGGTATACCCTTGGTGACCCTGTTAGGTCTGGACCGCCTCGACCAGAACACGAACCCCAATCCAGATGGGGTTTTTGATTTTGTGGACAATGCCGCCACACAAGGAGGAACCATCAATTCCCGCAATGGACGCATCTATTTCACCACTGCGCGCCCCTTCGGGGATTTCCTGAACCAGCAGCTTATTGAACGGGGAGTCCCTCAAGTCGTAAGGGATAACATTGTTTACAATGAATTGTATGATTCCACACAGACAGCTGCACGACTGGTGCCAGAGAAGAATCGATTCAAACTGAAAGGAACCTATCAATCGGCCTCGAGTGACGAGATCTCCTTGAATGCCATCAATGTTCCCCAAGGGTCGGTCAGAGTGACGGCAGGTGGGGTGCAATTATCTGAGAATGTGGATTATACAGTGGATTATAACCTAGGGCGGGTGAAGATCCTTAACTCGGGGCTGTTAGAATCTCAAACGCCCATTAAGATTTCCTTGGAGAGTAATTCGCTCTTCAGTATCCAGACCAAGACACTCATAGGTTCAAGGTTCGACTATCAGGTGAATAAGGACCTGGTGGTAGGAAGTACCATCATGAACTTGACGGAAAGACCCATCACTCAGAAGATCAATTTCGGAGATGAGCCTATCAGTAACACCATATGGGGATTGGATGCCAACTACCAGACGGAGTCCGACTTCATCACCAAGCTGGTGGACAAGCTGCCATTCTATGGCACGAAGGAGACTTCCAACATGACCTTGAGTGGAGAATTCGCCCATCTCATCCCAGGGCACTCAAGGGCCATCACTCGTGAAGGAGTGAGCTATGTGGATGACTTCGAGGGAAGCCAATCAGTCATCGATATCAGGAACATTGCCCAATGGCAATTGGCTTCTACACCCCGCTTCTTCCCTGAGTCTCAGCTGGTGAATGACCTGGCCTATGGATACCGGAGAGCACAATTGAGCTGGCATGTCATCGATCCACTCTTCTTCAGGGACAACGGACTCACGCCTGGGAACATCACCAATGAGATGCAATCCGATCACCGCATGAGGGAGGTCTTGGAAAGGGAGGTCTTCCCTAACCGTCAGTTGGCTCCAGGAACACCTACGAATATTCCTACGTTGGACTTGTCCTACTATCCTAGGGAACGTGGGCCATATAACTACAATGCAGGTGAACTCTTCTTGAATGCTCAGGGACAAGTGCAGCTTGATAACGCTACAGAGAACTGGGCAGGGGTGATGCGAAGTCTGACCACTACGGACTTCGAACAGGCCAATATTGAATTCATCCAGTTCTGGCTGATGGATCCATTCAATGAGGACTCCGGGAACGACAATGGCGGAGAGCTCTATTTCAACCTAGGGAATGTCAGTGAGGATATCCTGAAGGATTCCAAGAAGTTCTTCGAGAATGGTCTTCCGACTGGGCCTGAAGATGAATTCTCCAGCACAGATACTACGGCTTGGGCTATTGTTCCAACTACACAGGCAATCGTGAATGCCTTCGATAATAGCACCAATTCCAATGCTGCGCAGGATCTAGGATTGGATGGGATGAATGATCAGACCGAGGCGGTGTTGTTTGCCGACTTCCTGAATTCCTTGGCCCCAGAGGTGAGAGTTATTTTGGAAGCTGACCCTTCCAATGACAACTACAGCTATTTCCGTGGAGCGAACGTTGATAATTTGAACATTATCGATCGTTACAAGCGTTGGAATGCCACAGAAGGAAACTCGGTGACCACCGTGGATAGCCAAGAGAATTTCCCAACTCAAGCGACTACGCTTCCTACAACGGAAGACATCAATCAGGATCAGAACTTGAGCAAGAACGAGAGTTACTTCGAATACCGAGTGAGCCTCAGACCTGCTCAGATGAATATCGGGCAGAATTACATCACGGATAAGTTCGAGACTTTCGCCAGCACACAGTCAGGAAGTCGCCCCATTACCTGGTACCAGTTCAAGATTCCTGTCAGGGATCTTGCTCAGCCAGGAGCAGGGAGCGTAGGCGGTATTCAGGACTTCAGGAGTATCCGTTTCTTCAGGATGTTCTTGAATGGATGGGATGAAGAGGTGACCCTTCGTTTTGCCCGACTGGAGATGGTCCGCGGGGAGTGGAGAAGATATACAGAATCCTTGGCAGCGCCAGGTGAAGGTGATGGAGGGGAAGTGGGCAACACGCTCTTCAATATCTCAGCAGTCAATATCGAGGAGAACGGGAACCGTGACCCTGTCAACTACGTCCTGCCTCCCGGCATACAAAGGGAGGTCAATACGGCTACTGCCAACCTGGCCAACTTGAACGAGCAATCCCTAGCTCTGGAAGTCTGTAATCTGCGCGATGGAGATTCAAGAGGGGCTGTCAGAAATGTGGACATCGACATGCGTTCCTATAAGAAGCTCAAGATGTTCATCCATGCTGAGGACGATGATCAGTTCGAAGATCTGAAGTACGGTGACCTCACTGTTTTCATCCGACTGGGCTCCGATTTCAATCAAAACTATTATGAATATGAGATCCCTGTTCGTCCGACTCAATGGTTCGCTACTTTGGGGCAAGACATCTGGCCCACGGCCAATGACATGGAGATCAATTTCG
>JAQCAN010000192.1 GCA_027621335.1 Bacteroidota bacterium | reverse complement strand
ACCGGATCAAGGAGTTAGAAAAGAAGTGATTAATACAAGACGTCATGCCAAACGGTAAGAAGAGAAAAAGACATAAGATGGCTACTCACAAACGCAAGAAGCGTTTGAGAAAGAATAGACATAAGAAGAAGAAGTAATTCGCCAGTCTTTTTTATAAAGGGCCAGCGCTCATTTCCCCTATCCACCTCGTCCTAGGTCGTACTGCTGTGCCTTGTGATGGAATCCCATCGCTCGTTTGGTTCGCTGATCACGTGAAGCGTATTGCTTTGCGGTAGCGTGAACTGAGGTCTATAAACCTAGGATAGAACGTGAACATAGAACTAGTTATCAACGCTCAGAATGATGAGGTTGACATAGCGGTACTGGAGGATAAGGTCCTATCAGAACTGCACAAGCAGAAGAGCGATAGTAGCTATCAAGTTGGGGATATTTACCTCGGAAAAGTAAGGAATGTCGTCCCCAGTCTCAATGCATGTTTCGTTGATGTGGGGCATGAGAAGGATGCGTTCCTCCATTACTTGGACCTAGGGCCACAGTATGCCAGCCTGAGCAAATACGTCAAGTTCTCCATCAGTGGAAAGCAGACCAAGCCCATGCTGGATGGCTTCAAGATGGAGCCCGACATCAACAAGAACGGCAAGATCAATGAAAGGGTGACCAGCGGGAACACCATCCTGGTCCAGATCGCCAAAGAACCCATCTCCTCAAAAGGCCCACGACTTACCACTGAGATCACACTCGCAGGTCGCTATGTGGTCCTTGTTCCTTTTTCAGATAAGATCTCCATCTCCTCACGCGTGAAGAGTGTCGATGAGCGCAACCGATTGAAGCGTCTCATGCAGTCCATCCTTCCTCCAGGATTCGGAGTCATCATTCGCACAGTAGCGGTTGGTAAGAAAGTTGCTGAACTGGACTCTGACCTGAGAAGCTTGGTGGAACGATGGCAAGCCATGCATGGCAATCTACAGCGCAGCGCGGCCCCCAAGATGATTCTTGGTGAATTGAATAAGACCTCCGCCTTGCTCAGGGATATCTTGAGCAGTGAATTCACCAGCATCCATGTGAATGACGAACAGTTGGCCAATGAGATCAAGATCTTCTTGGCTGATATCGAGCCTGAGAAGGAGAAGATCGTCAAGCACTACTCCGGCAAGGTTGATATTTTCGATCGCTTCGGCATCTACAAGCAGATCAAAGCCTCGTTCGGAAGGCAGGTGAATATAAGGAATGGGGGGTACCTCATTGTGGAGCATACCGAGGCGATGCACGTCATCGATGTGAACAGTGGTAACCGCAAACCCGGGGAACAGAACCAAGAGCAGAATGCCCTTGAGACCAACATGGAATGTGCGAAGGAGATCGCTCGTTTACTCAAACTGCGAGATATGGGTGGCATCATCGTCATTGATTTCATCGACATGCAGAAAAGGGAGAACCGCAAGAAACTGCATGATTCCCTAAAGGCTTTATTGAAGGAGGACAAGGCCAAAAGCAATGTACTGGCCCCAAGCCGCTTCGGATTGGTAGAGATCACCCGTCAACGCGTGCGTCCTGAGACGGATATAAAGACCGCTGAGAAATGTCCTACCTGCAATGGAACTGGAGAAATAGGAGCCAGCATCCTTCTCACGGATGATATCGAGCACCGATTGACCAACGTCATAGCAGTAACAAAGCAGCCGAGCTACGCCATCTGTGTGCATCCTTATGTGGAGTCCTTCTTGACCAAGAACCTCGGGACATGGTGGAAGAAGAGCAGCGTACTTAGGGATTGGAGTGCGAAGCATGGAGTCAAATTGGAAGTCAGACCTGTTGGCTCCTATGCCTTGACTGAATATCGCTTCTTCGATAAGGATGATGAGGAAATCGACCTCTCGTTCATCCCCACAGCCATAAAAGAAGAGCTCAAAGAAGAGCTTAAAGAAGTCTGATACCTTCACATAAATCTAGAACCATGGTACGATCGATGACCGGATACGGAAAAGCAGAAGAGGTCATCGGTGTGGAGAAGGTCGTAGTGGACCTGCGCGCATTGAATAGCAAGCAGCTCGACATCAACCTCAAGATGCCCAGCCAGATCAGGGACATGGAGATAGAGGTGAGGAACATCCTCTCCGAGAAGCTGACACGAGGCAAAGTAGAGGTCAACATCAGCATTGAAGGAAGCATGGACAAGAAGGCCGTGATCAACACGGTCCTCGCTGCGGAATATCACCGCCAACTCACTGGATTAGCCAGTGAATTATCCATCGATCTTCAACGCTCCGACCTTTTAGGACAGATCATGCGCATGCCAGAGGTCCTTCAGACCGAGCGCAGCGAAGTGAATGAGCATCAAGCTCAACTTATCATCCGTCTGATAGAGGACGCTTGCGGAGCGGTGAACACCTTCCGTATGAATGAAGGCAAGAGCCTCACCGATGACCTCCGCGCAAGATGTGCCAACATAAGCGCCTTGCAAGAGAAGATCCGTCCGCTCATTGAGGTGCGCATACCTGGCATTAGAGAGAGGATCCAGAAGAACCTAGAGCAATTCCTAGACGGCAAGGATGTAGATAAGAATCGGTTCGAGCAGGAGCTCATCTTCTACATCGAGAAATATGATGTCAGCGAGGAGATGATCCGTTTGGCCGCCCATTGTGAGTACTTCATGGAGACTCTGGATAGTCCTGAGGATTGCGGAAAGAAACTAGGATTCATCAGCCAAGAGATCGGACGCGAGATCAATACCTTGGGGGCCAAGTCCTATGACGCAGAGATGCAGCGCCATGTGGTGGTCATGAAGGATGAATTGGAAAAGATCAAAGAGCAGGTCCTGAATGTCCTTTAAGGGGAAATGCATAATCATCTCCGCTCCCTCAGGGGCAGGAAAGACATCCATTGTCAGATACCTCCTGAAGCACAATCTAGACCTGTCCTTCAGCGTGAGCGCTACAAATCGGAATGCACGGGTCAATGAAACGGAAGGAGTGGACTACCACTTCTTGAGCACCTCTGATTTCGAAGCTCGTATCAAGAACGATGAGTTCGTAGAGTGGGAAGAGGTCTATGAGGGCCAATATTATGGAACCCTTAGGGCGGAGGTGGAGCGACTTTGGAAAACGGGTCATCACGTGATCTTCGATGTCGATGTGATAGGAGGCTTGAATCTCAAGACCCATTTTGGAGAAGATGCTTTAGCCATCTTTGTTCAAGCACCTCATGTAAAGGCACTGGAAGAACGCCTAAGAACCCGACAGACCGAAACTGAGGAACAACTGGCTGTTCGCTTGGCCAAGGCGGCCAAGGAGATGGAGTACGCCAAGGACTTCGATGAGATCGTCATCAATGATGACTTCGACACAGCCTGCAGGAATGCAGAAGGGTTGGTCAAGAAATTCCTCGCCACATGAGAGTAGGTCTATTCTTCGGAAGCTTCGACCCACCTCACGTGGGTCACATGATCATTGCAGAGCATATGCTGAGCGCCTGTGAAGCTGATGAGGTTTGGATGGTCATAAGCCCTCAGAACCCTTTCAAGACCGATGTCAAGCTGAGCAGTGAGTCAACACGCTTGGAACTCATGCGCAAATCCTTGAATGGACATGAACGCATCAAACCGTGTACAAAGGAGTTCCAATTGCCCATACCGTCCTACACTGTTGAGACCTTGAAGGCTTTATCAGCCGACCATCCTGAGGATGACTTCGTGCTCATCATGGGGAGTGATAATCTTCTTGGCTTCATGGGGTGGAAGGACTATGAAACGATATTGAAGGGCTACAGGATATTCGTATATCCTAGGTATAATTATGAAGTCACTCCTGATTTCATGACCTCATTGGATGGCGATATCACCTTGGTCGAAGCTCCAGTCATGGCCATCAGTGCGACAGAGATCCGCAGGAAGGTCCAGGCAGGAGAAGACTATCGCATGATGGTGCGCGAAACGGTATGGCGCTACATCGAGCGAGAAGGGCTTTACCGCTAAGACCTCAGGCCTTCTTGACCCGATGCTCATGGATGGCGCATGCCATCTGAATGGCCTCTATCATCGACCGTTCGTCTGCCTCCCCTTTCCCCGCGATGTCGTAAGCCGTTCCATGATCCGGACTGCAGCGGATGATGGGGAGACCTGCAGTGAAATTCACTCCAGACCCGAAGGAGAGTGCCTTGAACGGCACTAAGCCTTGGTCATGGTACATCCCCAATATCCCATCGAAGTCCTTCTGAGCTCCAGACCCGAAGAAGCCATCAGCCGGCAATGGACCTATGGCCTGAATGCCATCGGCTTCAGCCGCTTCGATTGCAGGGTGGATGACCTCGATTTCCTCTTGTCCGAGAAGCCCACCATCGCCTGCATGAGGATTCAATCCAAAGACTGCGATACGGGGATTGGCGATTCCAAAATCCCGTCTCAGGCTTTGGTCCAATACCCTGATTTTGCTGAGGATGGCCTCTTGCGTCAGACGCTTTGAAATGTCTTTCAACGGGATGTGACCCGTCACGACTCCTACCCTCAATGAACCAGAGATCAAGAGCATCAGAAAGTCCTCTGTGCACGTTCCTTCAGCCAAGTATTCCGTATGGCCCGGGAAATGGAAACCTTCGCGTTGAATGTTCTTCTTATCAATGGGTGCGGTGACCAAGGCATCCGTGATGCCATTTCGGACATCGGCAAAAGCCCTTTCCAGCGAGTGGAAGGCCGTGTCTCCTGAATCAGAATCGGGCTTTCCAGAGAGAACCATTCCGTTCATAGGGAGATGCACCAGATTGAGCCTGCCCGCAGTGGCTTGGGTCGCCTCTTGGATGATATGGACCTCCTGGCCTTGAAGCAAAGACTGAGAGGAGATCAGCTCTGAAGGACCATATAGGATGGGTATCAGGGAGCTGGGCAGATCTTTCGAACGCAGGGCTTTCAGCGTTACTTCAAGGCC
>JAQCAN010000191.1 GCA_027621335.1 Bacteroidota bacterium | reverse complement strand
ATAGTCCGTGGCTTCTCTAATTTATTCTATGGTGAAAGGCGAACCAGTCCCCAGTTTCTCCATGTATTGCCTATTGAAAGATGCGGTGCCCATGCTTGGTCCTGCTGGGAGGGTCAAGCCATTCAACATATCAGCTACATCCACTCTCATCTCAATACGGATCACATTTCCTGCTGTACTGACTCCTTGAGCATCCACCATGATACCAGACTGATAGATGACATTGGAGGCTACATCATTCGCTGCGGCATGGGTGATAAAGCCCTGACCATCCACAGTCCCTTCCATCACAAAGGACTTATATCCTCCTCCAGGATTCCAGTTCCAATGCATCTCCACATCGTCCAAAGGGAAAGGATTGGTGATAGGGCTTCCCGCATTGGCCAGACTGTCTACTCCTGCACCGAAACGCAGCATATGGAAAAGATCGGCCTCAGTGGCTCCTATCATGAGCTCAACACCATCTGTGCTGACAAGGACGGGTAGTCCACCGTTGTCCGCAAGGACATTCCCAGCATCATCCATGAGTTCGATCTAAGAGAGGTAGAACTTCAATCGGTCGAAACTCACGGTCTGTCCGTTGATGTCATATACGGTGTTCAAAGCGATGACCTGATCACCTATGGTTGGCTTCACCACAAGCATCACATTCAAGGGATCATTGTCATTGTCATCCTTATCACAAGCTGTGAACAGAACGATGGCTCCCAATATGGCCAGGACCAGATAATTAATGTGCTTCATTCTTCTCTCTAAATAATTAAATTCTTCATTCTAATAACTCCTTAATGTCCAATGCTGCTCAAATCTCTAAAACACCCATTCAAATTCAAGATTCCATTAACCAAACATAGAATCCAAATAATCGATACGTACAGTCATATACAACTGAATCCGAACTTTCACTACCTTTTATATCCGTTTTGGCTTTTTCTTTCGCAAGGTGTCTCTTCCCTGAATCATCCTTATACAAATGGCGCATGCCCGAAATTCGTGTCTGAATGGAGTTGGATTCGATCGCATTCGAATCCATACTTCTCCGAACAAGGAGCCTCCTTTTCTAAGTCATCCGGTTATCGATGGTAAAGCTAAGTCATGCACTTGGCTTTCTGTGGAACTTAGGATACCCTTGACCTATTGAAAGGGTGGTTATTGTGTCCCTCTCGACCCCCACCAACTCAGACACAGAGAATGTCGCACGTCTAAGAGGTCGACATTCTCATTTCCATTAACTTCCCTCCTCTCTATGCAGACAGGAACTCCGTCAAAGAATTTGATCAGCTACAGGGCCTCTGCGGGCTCGGGGAAGACCTACACACTGGCCGTGGAGTATATCTCCCTATGCCTGACGACCAAGGATTCCAGCTACTTTCGGAAGATACTGGCCATTACCTTCACCAACAAGGCAGCGGCCGAGTTGAAGGAACGCATCTTGGATTTCACGAAACATCTCATCACCGCAGAAGACGGGGATGACATGCTCATTGCCGTGGAGGAGCGTTGTCACATCGGAGCGGAACAGATCCGGTCCCGTGCTAAGAAGGTCTTTTCACAGATGTTGTATTCCTACGCGGATATCCATGTAAGCACGATTGACCACTTCGTTCTAAGTATTCTGAAGGCCTTCAGCAAGGAGATGGGATTGAGCTTTGATTTCAAGGTGGAGCTGGACCAAGGCCGGATCTCAGAGCTCTTGGTAGATGAGTTGATGAGGCACATAGGGCAGGATGAGTTCATCACAGAGACCTTGGTCGCCTACTCCTACTCCAAGTTGGATGACGGCAGCAGTTGGAATCCTCGCAGAGACCTTGTTGCATCCACTCAAGAACTTTTCAAAGAGAGCAGTGCAGAGGCTCTGAATGCCCTTGGTGAGCTGGATGATGAGGTCATCAGGTCAGGGATTGAGACCTTGAAGATCCAGATGGATCTCTTGAAGAAGCATATACTGGTCACTCAAAAGGAAGCAAAGGATCTCCTTATAACGAATGGATTGGAGCTTTCCGACTTCCATGGGGTGAGTAAGAGCCCTGCCGCCATTTTCAGCCGTGATATGGACGCCATGGGATACCAACCGACCGATGGCCAGCGTAATAAGATGGATGAAATGGCCCCTTCAGGCAAATCCAAGAACCGGGGTACCGCAGAGACTCTCATTCCTGGACTCATCGATTTAGGGACATCCATCGTGAAGGACTGTGATATGCGCATGCTCATTTCTCTCGTCCATAAAGAACGACTCAGCCTCCTCTTGGCCAATCGCCTTTCAAAACTCCTCAAACAACTCGAGAAAGAAGAGGACATGAGTCTGCTCTCTGGGAACAATCAGCGCATTGCCAATGTCGTCAGGGGAAATCCGGCCCCCTTCATCTATGAGCGCCTTGGAGAGCGGTTCAGACACTTCCTTATCGATGAGTTCCAAGACACCTCTTTGAACCAATGGCATAACTTCCTCCCTCTCATCGATAATAGCCTTTCACAGGGGTATAAGAACCTGTTGGTAGGCGATGCGAAACAGAGCATCTACCGTTGGAGAAACAGTGAGGTGGAACAGATCATCGCCCTGCCTGACATCCATAAGAAAGGAGAGGATAGCGAACTGAATCGCATGTCGGAGCTCATGGCGCGCACCCATGACAGCAAGGGCCTCAATGTGAACTACCGCTCTGCCAAGGCCATTATCGCCTTCAATAACAGTCTTTTCAGCTCTTTACGGGCGCTGCTTTCACCTGAGCTCGCCCTGGCCTATAGTGATGTGGACCAAGAGCATAGAAAAACATCCAAAGGCTATGTGGAAATCCATTTCATAGAAAAGGATGTGAGGTTGGAGGATCGCTTCGAGCAGATCCTTTCATGGATCGGATCCTGTCAATCAGACGGTTATGCCCTTGGCGAAATTGGAATATTGGTCAGGAAGAATCGGGAAGGTCAAGCCATTGCCAATGCCCTTCAAGAACATGGGATAGCGGTGAATTCTTCGGATAGCCTCCTCCTATACGGAAGCGATAACGTCCATCTCCTGCTGAACTTCCTTCAATTCATACATGGAAAGAAGCAAGCCAAGGCCGACCTCTTTGTCCTCCATCATATCTTGGAGCGGTATGATGAACCATTGCGTTTCCATGAGCTGGCCAAAGCCTATCACTACAAAGGGAGTTCAGTCCTTTGGGAACTGTTCAAGGAAAAAGACCTCCAAATCAACTTGAAGCTTCATCTCAGCGAGAGCATCTATGAATCGGCTGAACGACTATGCCGTGAGATCTGGCTGGATGAGGGCGATCCATATCTCCAAGAATTCATGAATCGGCTCCTGTTACATAGCCTAAATGCAGACAGCAGCCTAGATGGCTTCATGGAGGAATTCGAACGATCCAAGTGGAAGTGGAGCATCACTGCCGCTCCCTCAGAAGATGCTGTTCAGTTGATGACCATCCATCGGTCCAAGGGCTTGCAGTTCCCAGTGGTCATTCTGCCCTATTGGAAATCTAAGACCAGAGGGCATTCTCCCAAGGAATGGTTCCCTTGGGACAGTGAACCATTTGCTCAGGTCATGTTGCCCTTGACCGGTAAATTGGAAAACACCCCATACACACCAGCGCTGCAAAGGGAGAAAGAGCTTCAGGCGATGGATGAATTGAACCTGCTCTATGTCGCTTGTACCCGTCCTGAAACACGCCTGTATATGACCATGGTCGAAGAAGGCACTTTGGTCGGAGCCGTAAAGAATCACTTAGAGCCGAGGATGGAAGGCTCGATCTACATGGAAGGATCTGCAGAGCCTCATGTCTCGAAACTCACCTCTGAGGCCCAGGAACTCGGAAAACCGATACCAAAAGCCGATCCAAAGGTCCTACTGCGCACCACTGCGCGTTCTGAGAGCCTGTACAGCAAGGAGAGGGAGTTCGGGAAGATGGTCCATAAAATCTTGGAGAAGAACGAGCGATTGGAAGATGTACCCTTCTTCATCGATCAGATGAGCTCAGGAATGTCACTCAGCACCGATGAGCGCATAGAACTAGAACGCAGTGTCAAAGCAGCCCTCCATACGGAGAAAGAACTCAAGTTGGGCGAACGCGGCTTCGTGTGTTCAAAGGAACAGGAGATCCTAAGTCCAGATGGCCGAATAAGTCGATTGGATAGGCTTTATTTGACCCCATCAAATCAGTCTGCAGTCATCTTGGATTTCAAGACAGGAAAGCCCGATAAAAAAGACCTTCAACAGATGGAGCGCTATCAAGAGTTACTCAAAGCCATGGGTTATGCCGAGACGGAGGCATATCTCCTTTACACCCAGAATGCAGAATTGATCCAGGTCCGTTCATGATAGAAACCGATATCCATATACGTCCCTTCCACGATCTGGACGCCTTGACCTGGCATGACATCGCAGCCTTGCGCTCTGAAGTATTCGTAGTGGAACAGGATTGTGTCTATCAGGATTTGGATGGAAAGGATCCAATCGCCTATCACCTCTATTGGTATGATGGAAAGCTTCTGGTCGCAACGTTGCGCATCCTCAAGAAAGGTGAGGGCTACCCTGATGCGGTGGCCATTGGGCGAGTGGTAAGCAGCCCCGAGAGACGGAGCCAAGGCCTAGGGCATGTCATCATGAAGGCAGCGCTAGATTTCATTGCCAAAGAATTCCCTGAGGAATTAATCCGGCTTTCCGCCCAAACACATCTGAGCGCTTTCTATGAACGCCATGGCTTTCAGGTTTCGGGTGAAGGTTACTTGGAGGACGGCATCCCTCACGTGCCGATGTTAAGACAGAATTCCTTACACTCATAGTCGAAATGGCCCCCTCAGAGCTCCATATTGACGTATTGCCCTTTCCGATATTGGGTCGTCCTTTAAATGAGTTGAACGCTAGGACCATCAATCTGAGTGAAAAGGAACTGCTCCGCTTAGGACTGGACTCGGCCGATCCGGAC
>JAQCAN010000002.1 GCA_027621335.1 Bacteroidota bacterium | reverse complement strand
AGGGCGCGGATGGATGAGAAATGGCTGATTCCCGAGATCAAAGCGGATCTGGAACTCGACCTGAGGTCCATTGACACGAAGTTCTTGAATGTCATCCAGCAGATGGGGCCCTTCGGACCAGGAAACATGAATCCTGTGTTCCTTTCGAAAGGCTGCTCAGAGCGCGGATATGCTCGTATCGTGGGGGAGAATCATCTCAAGCTCCAGGTCTTGTCAGAAGGAATTTCTGCACCTATCGATGCCATAGGTTTCAAGCTCGGACATCACTTGGACTATATCCTAAGTGGTGAATCATTCGACATCATCTACACCATTGAAGAGAACGAATGGAATGGAATGGTGAAGATACAATTGAATCTAAAGGACATCCGGACTTCAGAACACTAGGAAATATCCTATCTCCCCAGTTTACTTGAAAGCAGAGATGCCAGTGATGTCCATCCCCGTAATCAAGAGGTGGATGTCATGGGTTCCTTCGTAGGTCACCACGCTCTCCAGATTCATCATGTGACGCATGATGGGATATTCATTGGTAATGCCCATTGCTCCATGGATCTGCCGTGCCTCCCTGGCCACATTGAGGGCCATATCCACGTTATTGCGCTTGGCCATGGAAATCTGCGCTGTGGTCGCTCGTCCTGCATCTCTCAGCTGACCTAGACGGAAGGTAAGAAGTTGGGCTTTTGTGATCTCTGTGATCATCTCAGCAAGCTTCTTCTGCTGCAGCTGGAATGATGCAATCGGTTTCCCGAATTGCTGACGTTCCTTGGCATAGCGCAGAGCAGAGTCATAGCAATCCAAGGCGGCACCTATGGCGCCCCACGCTATTCCGTAACGGGCTGAATCCAAACAACTCAGAGGAGCGCCCAGACCACTTCGGCCCGTTAATAGATTCTCTTTGGGCACTTTCACATCTGCAAAGACCAGTTCTCCAGTATTGGAGGCCCTCAAAGACCATTTTCCATGGGTCTCAGGTGTAGTAAATCCCTCCATTCCACGCTCAACGATAAGGCCATGAATACGTCCTTCCTCATCCTTAGCCCATACGACAGCGACATCACAGAAAGGCGAATTACTGATCCAGAGCTTGGCTCCATTAAGCAGATAATGATCGCCCATATCCTTGAAATGCGTTACCATACCCGCTGGATTGCTCCCATGGTCAGGCTCGGTCAGACCAAAGGATCCGATAAATTCACCTGTAGCTAGTTTCGGTAGGAATCTCTTTCTCTGTTCCTCCGTCCCATACTTCCATATCGGGTACATGACCAAAGAACTCTGCACTGAAGAAGTAGACCTGAGACCTGAATCACAGCGCTCCAATTCTTGCATGATCAGACCATAAGAAATCTGATCAAGGCCTGCTCCACCATACTCTTCAGGAATGTAGGGCCCGAAACCTCCGATGGAGGCCAGTCCTGGTATGACTTGTTTAGGAAAGGTTCCTTTCTCAAAGTACTCTTCGATGATGGGTGACATCTCCTTTTTCACCCATGCCCTTGCCGAATCTCTCACTAATTTCTGTTCATCGGTGAGCAGGTCATCCATGAGGTAGTAGTCGTGTCCTTGATACTGATCGGTGCGCATAATCCTTGTTTACGGTGTGCAAATCTAAAGAAATAGGCAAGGGCGACATAGCTGCATGGGTAGTCTATGAGCTTATCTTCGCACGGTACACGTTTCTATAATGGAAGGAATAGAAAGGGCCTCATATATCCTCGGCAGCTCATGGATGTTCATCATCCTCTTGGTCTGCCTGGCCATTCTTGCCTATGTTCAGCAATCCTATCCCGCTCGATTCAATCGTCTCTTCAGGGCTACCTTCAATGAGCGCATGACCAGACAGGTCATGCGAGAGGAAATGGTCTTTTCTCATAGAGCCTCGCTTCTTCTATTGTTGACTTCAGGCATTGTCACCTCAGTTCTAATCGTTGTGCTCTGGAACTACATTAGCCAGACCGAACATGGCTTCTCTCATTTCGCCTTGGTCTTGGCCATCCTCATCACTACCTTCCTTTTAAGACAGGGTATCCGCATGGTATTGGACTTCATCATTGGTAGGGAATCAGGCCTACGCGAGTTCAATTTCGTTTCCTCTTTGGTCTATAAAGTACTAGGTATGAGCTTGATACCGGTCGTGCTTTGCGCCACCCTCACCCGGCCAGATATCGCCCTATACTTCCTAGGACTTGCTGGTCTTCTCATCACAGCGTTCGCCATCTACCGATGGTACAGGGGCTGGAAGATCGGAAGATATGCTGGCAGCGGGGTGTATCACCTAATGATTTATCTTTGCACTCTTGAAATCCTCCCAATCTTCGTATTGATCAAGGGAGTGATGGTAGGAAGTTCAATCTGAGTAAAGAGAGCCATGGCAGCAGAAGGAAAAGTGAAGACCATCTTGGTCTCCCAACCCGCACCTCCTAAAGATAAATCTCCATACCACGAGATTCAGACCAAATACAAGGTCAAGGTTGATTTTCGACCCTTCATCCATGTGGAAGGACTCTCCGCATCTGAATTCAGGAAGCAACGCATCCACATTCTAGAGCATACTGCGGTCATCTTCACAAGCCGCCATGCCGTGGACCATTTCTTCAGACTATGTGAGGAGACCAGGGTGGTCGTCCCTGAGACGATGAAGTACTTCTGTATCTCCGAAGCTGTGGCCTATTACATGCAGAATTACATGGTCTACCGTAAACGCAAGATATTCTTTGGTAAACAGCGTTTTTCTGACCTAGTGGATGTCCTTAAGAAACACAAGCAGGAGAATTTCTTGCTTCCATGTTCTGACATCTATAAAGAGAGTATGCCTGAGGCCATGGAAGAGGCTGGCCTGAGATTCAGCGTGGGCATCTTCTATAAGACGGTAGCCAGTGATTTGAGCGACCTTGCCGACATCAAGTATGACATGCTCGTATTCTTCAGCCCTTCAGGGATCTCTTCCTTGTTCAAGAACTTCCCTAAGTTCAAACAGAATGGGACTCGGATTGCCGCCTTCGGACCTTCCACAGCTAAAGCTATCTCAGATGCTGGCTTGAGACTCGATGTCCCAGCCCCAACGACTGATAGCCCTTCTATGAGCAAAGCCATCGAAGAGTACATCAAGAAGGCCAATAAGTGATCATCTAACCTTCTCCTTGAGGGTCTTTCCGATTACTGTAGCACTCCCTATCAACTCTATATCCGCAGACTTCCGCTTGCGCTTGGGTGTGAAGTTCTATGACCGGAGTCCCCTCATCTCCTCGGGTACTCAGCACAGCTTCATCTATAATAAGTCGCCCTCCAGGCTCTACATAGATCCTCGCCTCAGCTGGAAGGCTCAGCGCACAAGCGATCCTCAGACTTGCACCATCCTTGATGATGAAATCCTCATAGGCCTTGAAGTCGATATCCAGCACTTCGTCAGGCTTCTCTATGACAATGGCTGTGGGGACATAGACGTCCTCCTGAAGGAAGTTCCTGATGTTCGTCAGCCTTAGGTTGCGATGCATCTTTCCGATCTCAGAAGGTTGCAGGTAATTATGTGGACTTGCGAAAAGTTGGTTCATGATGCTCTCATGGCACTTGTTCCGTCCGTGATATTCGTTGCTGTGATTCAATCCCATGGAGTGGCCCAGCTCATGAGCCATGACGCTTCCACGTCCGCCATAATCCCAGGTCTTTAGCACTGACCAAGGGTGAAGGTTCTTATTGTACTTCTCACTGTTCACCACCACATTCTGCATCCACCAATACTTGTTATAGGCATTCCCGAAGCAGATACGCGAAGAGCGATCGAGTTCTTTATTGGTGGGCAATTCAGAGCAACCAGGCTTGGACTGAGGCTCATCTGTGAAGGTTCGCTCAAGCACTAGGACGTCATAGTCCGAGGAATCATTGGGCATATAGATATTGATGGCACGGTCCCATTCAGGATTCTTCCTGACCTCTTTTTCCAGATCATTGAGGAACCAATTGGTGTTGTTGGGACAGCCCGCTCCGTTCTCTGCATTCCAGTAATAATTATCCTGAAAGTAAATAATGTCATTCAGCACGAACTGGATGTAGGTGCTCGGCACGAAATCCTCACCTCGGTAGCACTCGCTATTCTTAGGGTCCGTCAATTTCAACCAGTGTTCATTCAGTTTCTCCACTGACGTCCTGAGTTGGAATTCATGCTCGGGGTCACTCGCGGTGAAATTCCCTGTTCCATCACTGCGTTGTGGGATGACGAAATTTATACGTACATAGAAGATGGGCGTCTCATCCCCCGGGATATACCGTTCATGATCGCGCCACCACATGCTGCTAGAGCCACATTCCTCTTGAGCCACCAGAGAGGAAACAATCAGCACAAGGGTGGTCATAAGAAAGTAGGAACGGAGGGGCATGCGTTTCATCTAAGCTTAATTTAGTCCGAATATACGCTCATCCTTAGTAGACGTATCTTGGGTATCAAACGCATATACAGCCTCAAACATAGGAAGCGCATAAGCCATCTGATGAAACATGGTCAACGCTTCAAGGCCTTTCCCGTCCATATGTTGGCCGAAGTCCATGATGAGGAGTGGAAGGATATGAAGGTCGGGTTCTCCGTGCCGGCACGGGTGCATCGATCCGCAGTCATGCGGATTCGACTCAAGCGAAGGATGAGAGAGTTGGTCCGTCCTTTGATACCTCAATTGGCGGAAGCCTATGCGGACAGAGGCCTGTCATTGATGTTCATCCATGTAGGGCCTGAGGAAAGCGACTTCCAGCTCCTTCAGAGTAAAATAAATCTACTTTTAGAACGTTTCAAGGAACACTCCACAACCCCCTCATCCCATGAGTAACACAGAGAAAACTGGAACCTCCAGAATGAAGAAATTGTTGATCCTTTTTGCCCTTGTTGCGGTCATAGGACCAGCAGCTCGAATCGGTGATGATTTCTTCGAAATCTCCAAGAACCTGGAGATCTTCTCCGACCTCTACAAGAACATCAACCTCTACTATGCCGATGACACCCAGCCGGGTGAACTCATGAAAACGGGTATCGATGCCATGCTGAGTTCACTGGACCCGTATACCACCTACATTCCAGAGTCACGCATCGAGGACTACCGCTTTATGACCACAGGACAGTATGGTGGAATTGGTTCCTTGATCCGTGAGATGGAGGACGGCATCTATATCTCAGAGCCCTATCAAGGCTACCCCGCTGAGAAGGCTGGACTAATGTCAGGGGACCGCATCGTTAAGGTGGATGGGAAATCCATCGAAGACAAGGATCAGCAAGAAGTGAGTGAGTTCTTGAAAGGCTCACCGGGTAGTACCGTCAAGCTCGAGATCGAGCGACAAGGAGGCGTGGTGCTAGAGTATAATATCAAGCGGGAGGAGATCAAGATTCCAGATGTCCCCTACAAAGGCATGCTCGATGATAAGACGGGCTATATCAAACTCAATGGCTTCACGCAGACCGCTAGCAAGGAGGTGAAAGAGGCTTACAAGCTCCTTGAAGGGCAAGGTATGAGCCAATTGGTCCTCGACCTGAGAGGCAATGGAGGAGGGCTGCTGAATGAGGCAGTGAACATCGTCAACATCTTCGTTCCAAGGGGAACCGAAATCGTAAGCACACGTGGAAATATCGAAGAGTGGGATAAGACCTATAAAGCTTTGAATGAACCCTTGAGCACCACCATTCCATTGGTGGTCCTCATCGATGGGGGTTCCGCCTCGGCCAGTGAGATTGTTTCAGGTACGCTTCAGGATCTAGACAGAGCCGTGATCGTTGGCCAGCAGAGTTTCGGGAAGGGATTGGTGCAACAGACCAAGGATATCGCTTATGGGTCTAAACTGAAATTGACTGTGGCCAAATACTACACGCCAAGTGGAAGGTGCATCCAGAAATTGGACTACTTCCATAAGTCCCAATTGGGTGATGTGGAAGAGGTCCCAGATTCTTTGGTCAAGGAATTCAGAACAGCCAATGGACGTCCTGTCTTCGATGGACGTGGCATAGGTCCTGATGTGGTGGTGGACGATGAGGAGCTAGGTGAGGTCATCATAGCCTTGTTCACAGGAAATTATTTCTTCAAGTATGCCACCGTATACAAAGCCAGCCATCCCAATGTGAGCAAAGCCGAGGTCTTTAGTCTCACGGACGAAGAGATCGACTTTTTCATAGCATGGGTGGACGGTAAGGAAGTCGACTATGAGACCGATAGCCAAGAGATGCTGAAAAAGCTCATCAAGGCCACCAAGGAAGAGCGCTATTACGATCAGGCCAAGGCCGATCTGGATGACTTGGAGAAGGCCCTACAGACCAACGTAAGAGGAGACATCCTCAAGTACAAGGACCAGGTCAGGGTCATGCTAGAGAGCGAGATCATCTCCCGCTATGAATACCAAGATGGCCGCACCCGTCATGGTCTGAAGGATGACCCCTTCATAGAGAAAGCCATTGAAAGCTTGAAATCGGACGTCAGAGAAGGTCTTCTTAAAGGTTGAGCCAAGGCCCATTGAAATTGGTCCTTCGCATACTGGATGAACGCTGGCTCTACTTCCTAGGGTGGTGGGGCATGGCGGCAGGTCTGGCAACAGGACGCGCCATAGTGAGCATCTCTATCATGGTGTTAAGTGGTGCCTGGCTTTTTGACGGCCTCTATCGCAAGGATTTCAAGCAGAAATGGAAAGCCTTCACCTCCAACCACCCTGCCCTCCTAATCACCTCCATGTTCACCCTATATGCCCTTTCTCTGCTGTATTCAGACGGGATAGAAAGTGGCCTGAAAGTGCTGAACACACTCTTCCCCTTGCTCTTCCTTCCGATGATCTATGCGAGCATGCCTGCCCTTTCAAAGAAACAGGTAGAGAACATAGCCTGGATCCATATCAGCTTTGTCCTGTTCAGTACGCTCCTTTCCTATGTGGTGGCCAGTCCAGAACTCATCGCTGCTGAACCTAGGAACATCAGCCTCTTCGTGAATCATATCCGACTGTCTTTACTCATTCTGATGAGTTTGGTCCTGATGTTGCGATTCGGATGGGACAAAGGTGCGGCCCTTCGCATAGGGGTCCTGCTGGCCAGTCTGTGGTTCCTCTTCTTCCTCTGGGTCATTCAATCGGCCACTGGCTTTGCCATTCTTCTGCTGCTTATCCTTGTTGGCTCTGTGTATACCCTTGGCAGAAAGGGACTGGCGCGATGGATGGGAATCGCTGGACTTGTATCCGTTTTTGGAATGACCGCTTGGGTGACGAACTCCGCAGCTGATTATTTCGATAGAGAAGTGGTGGATGTCAACACGCTGGAAAGCCAAACCGCCCTAGGCAATCCCTATGTGCATTGGCCTGAATACACCTTGGTCGAAAATGGACATCGCCTCTGGCTCTATGTGTCCATGGACGAGATGAAAGCCGCCTGGGCAGAGCGCTCTGCGATGGACCCTATGGAGGAGGACCTGAAAGGACAACCCCTCATCGGTACCTTGATGCGCTATCTGACCAGCTTGGATCTAAGGAAAGATGCTGAAGGTGTAATGACGCTCAGTGATGAGCAGATCCTTGAAATCGAGCAAGGAGTCACCAGCGGAGTACCATCGACCAAGAATGGTTTAGGAAAACGCTTGGATGTCCTGTTCTATGAGATCGATGCCTATCGCAACGGACATGACCCCAGCTTGAGTTCATTCACTCGAAGACTGGAATATTGGAAGGCTGGACTTTCCCTCTTCAGTCAGCATCCCTTGATCGGCATAGGTGCCGGGAATGTACATCAGGAACTGGATCAGGAGTATGACCGTTCTGGGGTACTCGCTTCGAGCGCTTGGCACCTTATCCATAACCAGTTCATCACGTTCTTAGCCTGCTTCGGAATCATCGGATTCCTTTGGATGCTTTATGTACATTACTCTCCGTTGCGCATTCCTTCTCTGAGGAAAGAGGTGTTGTATGTGGCCTTTCTACTGGTTCTTAGCGCCAGTTATCTAGCTGAGGACACCTTGAACACCCAAGCCGGACTCAGCTTCTTCATCTTCTATCAAGGCCTGTGCGTATTGGCCGTTTACAGACCTGAAGAGAGCACTTCTTCATAGACCTTCAGTGTGGTTTCAGCTGTGTGCTGATAGCTGAAGGATTGGATGTGGGCTTTGGCCCCCTTGATCATTCCTTCTCTTTCTTCTTTGGAGGACAACATGCGCTTGACCCCATCGGCCAAGGCTTTCACATTTCCCACCGGGCAAATGATACCCGTCTCTCCATGTTTCACTAATTCAGGAATCCCTCCGGCAGCTGTGGCCACCACTGGAACCCCAGAGGCCATGGCATCGATGATGCTGGTGCCCAGACCTTCGGTCTTGCTGGTGATGAGGAAGACATCCAGGTCAGGAATCAGGGTCAAGGCGTCCTTGCGGAATCCTAGAAAAGTGAGTTCATCCTTCAGTCCCATTTCATTGGCATAGGCTTCCAGTTGCTTTCTCAAGTCACCTTCACCGATGATGACATAACGGGCATTCAAGCCTTCCTTTTTCAGCGTAGAACATGAGGAGATGAACGTGAACAGGTCCTTATGTGGGGCCAAAGCGGCCACTATTCCGATGAGTTTCTGCTGCGCTCCCAAGCCCAATTCCGTCCTCAAAACCCCTTTCCTTTCCAGCCCCTCATAGCGGCTCAGGTCCACTCCGCTATGCACCGTGATGGCTTGCTCAGGGGTCTTGAGAATGGGGATGACCATGGCCCTGATGGCCTCAGACACACAGAGGACCTTCTTGATCAAAGGATGTCTGTATTTATAGCGGGACCAGAGGTTCCCTTTCGGAGGAAAATCCACCCTGCGGCTCAAGATCGATGGGGTTTTAGCCCCCAGCAGGTAGCTCATTACTAAAAGGTCATGGCTCTTGCCGCTATGCACATGGATCAGGTCTACGCCTTCTGATAGCCTCTTCAGTTTCCTGGCCTCAGAAATGCGCGCGGTGAAGGCAAAGGATATCGCCTCATAGGAGACCCTCTCCTTTTTCGCCCAATCCTCAAAGGCACTGCCCGTTCTCAACAAGACCCTTATCTCTACCCCTGCTTTGATGGACTCTGAGATGAGATAGGCCATCTGTTGCTCACCGCCTCGCCATGAAGCTTCACTGCTCACATGGAGTACCTTCATAGATTCTCCCCTTTGCGGATGCGGTCCAGTTTCAGGTAGCGCAGAAAGACGGAATACGCGGAGAGGTATGAGATGATGAATCCCACCTTGCCATCCAGGATGCCCAGCTTCAAGATGTAATGCCTGAAGAAGCGGAAGCTTGGCTTGACCCACAGATGGTAGAGCGTCACTTTGGGAGTTCGGCCGTTACGGTCCTTGGCAGACCAGGTGGTGTAGCGATCGAACTTCTCCATGTAATGATCGAAGTCCTTGTAGGTGTAATGCAGCATGCGCTCCTTGAGCACACCCACGCTGCTGCGGCATACCATTTCCTCATGCACTGCCACTAGGGCATAGGTGCAGGAGCCTTTCTTGAAGAGCCGAATGACCTTATCACTTTGCCAGCCGCTGTGCTTCACCTCTTGCCCCATGAAGTGGTTCTTACGGTAGATCCAATAGGCCTCATGCTTGGTTTCGCAAAGGACGGTTTCCATCTCTTGGTGCAGTGCCTCCGTGATGCGTTCGTCTGCATCCAGGAAGAGGATCCATTCCGACTGGGCATGAGGTATGGCCCAGTTCTTCTGCTCGGCCGGACTCCGGTATTCATGCTGCAAGAGCTTAGCTCCGCTGCGTTCCACGAGTTCAGGAGTGGCATCCGTGCTGAAGCTATCCACTACGACCACCTCATCACACCAAGCCACAGAGGCGATGGCCTCAGTGATGTGATGGGCCTCATTGAAGGTGGGGATGATGGCAGTGACGGTGGGACGCATGATACAGGCGAAAGTAGGACTTCAGCTTCATTTGGTGAACATCCGTTTCATGGTGCAACGCAGGGATTGTATATCAACGTGAGCCGGGGTAATTATCAGAGAACACCTCCCTAGCCCTCTGCTTCGACAAGCTCAGCACAGCGCTCAAGGAGGGAAATTGCTTTCTCCTAGACTAAAAAAGCCCCACTCCTAAGGGAATGGGGCTTGATATTCTCTGTGACTCACAGACCGATCAGTCGTCCAAGGTCTGCTTCACTTCCACTTCTTCGAAGGCTTCCACGTGGTCTCCTTCTTTGATGTCATTGAACTTATCGATGTTCAATCCGCACTCATAGCCACGGGCCACTTCCTTCACATCATCCTTGAATCGCTTCAATGAACCAAGCTTACCTGTATAGACAACGATACCATCACGGATGACCCTGACACTGTTGTTCCTACCAATCTTTCCATCCAATACGAAGCAACCTGCAATGGTTCCCACTTTGGAGATCTTGAAGATGTCACGGATCTCAGCCGTACCAACGACACGTTCCTCGATGCGCATGGCCAACATGCCTTCCATCGCGTCTCTCACCTCATCTATCGCGTCATAGATGACAGAGTAGAGCTTGATCTGCACTTCCTCTTTCTCAGCCAGCTTGCGCGCCACAGCAGACGGTCTCACCTGGAAACCGATGATTATGGCATCTGAAGCAGAGGCAAGAAGCACGTCTGACTCGGAAATCTGCCCGATGGCCCTATGGATGATCCTCACTTGGACCTTTTCTGTCGAGAGTTTCTGGAGCGAATCGGTCAAGGCTTCGATGGATCCATCCACGTCCCCTTTCAGTACGATGTTCAACTCTTTGAATTCACCAAGGGCGATTCTTCGTCCGATCTCATCCAAGGTCACGTGGCGTTGGGTCCTTACACCTTGTTCACGTTGCAGTTGCATACGTCTGTTGGCGATGCTTTTGGCCTCACGTTCATCGTCCATGACATTGAACTTGTCACCGGCATTCGGTGCGCCTGACATTCCCAATACGGTCACTGGTGCTGACGGACCGGCCTCATCGACCTGCTTTCCACGCTCATTGAACATGGCCTTTACGCGTCCATAATACTGCCCTGCGACCAGAGTTTCTCCTACTTTGAGCGTACCTGTTTCCACAAGCAGCGTACAGACATACCCACGACCTTTATCGAGCATGGATTCAATGACTGTTCCAACGGCATTTCGATTAGGATTGGCCTTGAGGTCAAGGATTTCAGCCTCTAAAAGAACCTTCTCCATGAGTTCATCCACATTCAATCCCGTCTTGGCAGAAATCTCTTGTGCTTGATACTTACCACCCCAGTCTTCTACCAAGATATCCATCTGGCTGAGGGCTTCGCGGATCTTATCGGGATTAGCCCCTGCCTTATCGATCTTATTGAAGGCGAATACCATGGGCACATTAGCCGCTTGTGCATGGTTGATAGCCTCACGGGTCTGAGGCATCACACTATCATCAGCCGCGATGACGATGATAGCCACATCCGTCACTTGAGCACCTCGGGCACGCATGGCGGTGAAGGCCTCGTGTCCAGGAGTATCCAAGAAGGTGATTTTCCTTCCATTGTCCAATTGTACCTGATACGCCCCGATGTGCTGGGTGATGCCACCTGCTTCTCCTGCGATGACATTGGCTTTGCGCACATAGTCCAAGAGAGAGGTCTTACCATGGTCAACGTGTCCCATGACGGTCACAATGGGTGATCGAGGGATGAGGCTTTCGGGCGCATCCTCCTCTTCTGTTATGGACTCTTGGATATCTGCAGAGACGAACTCCACAGTGTATCCGAACTCCTCAGCGATAAGGGTGATGGTCTCGGCATCCAACCTCTGATTGATGGAGGCGAAGATACCCAAGGTCATACAGGCGGAGATGATCTCTGTTGCGCTGACTCCCATCATAACGGCCAACTCGGAGACGGAAACGAATTCGGTGAGTTTGAGGACTTTTTCCTCTTCACGCATACGTTCTATTTCCTCCTCAGTACGCTGGGCGACCATGTCACGCTTAGCCCTTCTGAGCTTGGCGGACTTGTTCTTATTCCCTTGTCCTGAAAGTCGGGCCAGTGTTTCCTTGATCTCTTTTTGGATCTCTACTTCGGAAATCTCCGTTCGGGTATTGCCTTTGGATTTGGCTGGCTTGGCTTGTTTGCCAGCCTTCTCCACATCCACTTTAGACTTGACGACCCTCTTGCGCTTGCGTTTGGAATCTGATTCTGTTGGGAGGCTGATCTTACCTAGGACCGTAGTTCCTTTGAGTTTGTCAGCCTTGGCCATGACCATCTCAGGTTCTACGGGCACTTCCTTGACTGGTTCTTCAACCTTGACCTCCTTTGCCTTTGCCTTGGCCGCTTCCTGTTCGTCTTGGACTTTCTTGTCGGCTGCTTCTTTCTCGGCCTTCTTCTCGGCTTTCGCTTTCTCACCATTCAGATCGATGGTCTTGAGGACCACGGTCCCCTTCAGCTTCTCTACGATGGGCTTGACGACCTCGTCTTCTTTGACGCTGGCCTTAACCGCCTCAGCTTCCACCTTTTGAATGGCTTCTTCTTCCCTCTTCGCAGTCTCTTTCGCTCGGGCTTCTTCCTTCTTCTTGGCCGTTTCGATGGCTACAGCCTCATGCTCCACAGGTTCTATAGGCGCTGCAGCCATGGACTCCTTCTTGATTTTCCTATCTGCCGCAAAGGCATCCAATAGGAGATCGTACATCTCACCGGACAGTTTGGAATTGGGATTGGTCTCCACATCGAATCCCTTTCCTGCAAGGAATTCTACTACGTGCCCTATCCCAAGGTTTACCTCTCGAGCTGCTTTACTTAATCTGATCGCTTGTTCCGCCATGTATGGTCTGGTCGCTTTAAATCTAAATTCTTTGAGTCCATCATGACTCTAATTCATCCTTGAGGATCTTCAATACTTCTGCAATGGTGACATCTTCAAGGTCTGTTCGCTTCACGAGTTCCTCTGCAGGAATCTCCAGTACGCTGCGGGCTGTATCACATCCGATAGCCTTCAGCTCATCGATGATCCAGCCGTCAATCTCATCCGAGAATTCTTCCAAGTCCACGTCATCTTCTATCTCATCGCCATCTCTGTATACATCGATGTCATATCCAGTGAGTTTTCCTGCAAGCTTGATGTTATGCCCTCCCTTTCCAATGGCTAGAGAGACCTGATCGGGCTTCAAAAAGACCGATACGCGCCTCTTGGTCTCATCAATCTCCATGGAGGTGATCTTCGCTGGGCTGAGTGCTCGGGTGATGAGCAATTGGTCGTTGGCCGTATAATTGATCACATCGATGTTCTCATTCTTCAATTCACGCACGATACTGTGGATACGTGAGCCTTTCATACCTACACAAGCACCTACAGGGTCTATGCGGTCATCGTAAGATTCCACAGCCACTTTAGCTCTTTCTCCCGGTTCACGGACAATTTTCTTGATGGTGATCAAGCCATCGAAGACTTCTGGCACTTCCATCTCAAAGAGGCGCTCCAAAAACTCAGGCGCTGTGCGCGAAAGGATGATGGCTGGAGCATTGTTACGCATCTCCACCTTGGCCACCACGGCCCTGACTGAGTCTCCTTTCTTGAAGAAGTCAGTCTTTATCTGTTCTGACTTCGGCATGATGAGCTCATTACCTTCATCATCCAAGACGAGGATCTCCTTCCTCCAGATCTGATAGACTTCACCAGTTACGATTTCACCTACCCTATCCTTATAGCTATTGAAGATGTTGCCTTTCTCCAAGTCATCGATGGTGGACTTCAAGAATTGACGAAGGGTAAGGATGTTCCTACGGCCGAATTCCTCAAGCTTAATCTCTTGGGACACTTCTTCACCGATCTCGAAATCCTCCTCAATCTTGATGGCATCCGAGTATTCGATCTGAGAATGCTCATCTTCCAATTCTCCATCAGGCACGATCTCACGGTTCTGCCAGATCTCCAAGTCACCCTTATCCGGGTTCAAGATGATATCGAAGTTCTCATCCGTACCATACTTCTTGATGAGGGTATTCCTGAAGACCTCCTCAAGGATATTCATCATGGTGACCCGGTCGATGTTCTTGAATTCCTTGAATTCTGAGAAGGATTCGATAAGTGTAGCGTTGTCCATTGCTGTGCTCGAATAATTAGAAAACGATTTTAATCAGTGTCTCTTTTATGGTTTCGGTGGGAATCTCCATGAGTTCCTCCACCCATTCCTTGGCCTTGCGGCCCTCAATTCTTTTTTTCTCTCTTGTCTTAAGCGTGATACGTTCCCCTTCAGCGGCTACCAATTCTCCTTCAATCGTTCCTCCATCGTTGAACTTCACTTTCACAGGTCTGCCGATGTTCTTGACATATTGCTTGAAAACCCTGAATGGTTTCTCCAATCCTGGTGAAGCGACTTCCAAGGAGAAGTCCTCAGCCTCTCTGTCGAGGCTATGCTCTACATGGCGGCTAAGTGCTATACAATCCGAAATGGAGGTCGGTTTCTCCATATTGTCCAGTTCAATGTAGATCCTACTCCCGGTGTTCACCTGAAGGACTACAATGAATTGCTCGGATGAGATGAACTCATCTACCAGGCTCTGTATCTTCTCCTCTGTAATCAGTCTTTGATTCTCTAACAAAAAAGAGGGGTGTTCCCCCTCTTTCCTTCTTTGTATCACAATATCACTGCAAAGATAATGATTTTATGACGCTCAGCGAGAGTCTTTGGTTTTTGGAGCCTGAGGTTCCTTCTTTTTGATGACTCCTGCGTCATATTGCTGTTCCTCAATGGGGTTCCCTTTTTCGGAGAAGGTGCTGCAAAGGCCTTGGCGTTTGTTGTTCACGTAGCTGCATCGGCTGCTCACTTGGCCATTCTGATGGTAGTCGATGACCGTCCCTTCCAATTTCCCATCCACGTACACACAGGTGCGCATGAGTCCTCCGAAAGGATAGTAATAGCTCCATTTCCCATCAGGACGGGCTCCCCTGAAAGATCCCTCGCTGATCAGAATGCCCGATTCACCATAGTCCTTCCATGGTCCATTTCGCTCTCCCTCCAAGAAATAGCCTTCCTCATCGGTATAACCTTTTTCCGTCCAGTAGGTCCATTTTCCGGTCTTGGCATCTTCCTTCCACATGCCTTCATAGCTTTGCCGGCCTTTTTCATCCCAGCCTTTCCAAAGGCCATTCAGATGACCTGTTTCAAAACTCCCTTCATCTCGTTTCTGCCCATTCTCATACCATGACGCCCATAGGCCTTGCTCCAATCCCAAGGTGTAGCTGCCCTTCTGGAGCTCTTGGCCATTCTCGAACCAGGTGACCCATTCACCCTCCTCCTTCCCATTCAGGTATTCCCCTTTTCGCCAAGGTGAACCATCCATATAGAAGAACTCCCATAATCCCGTGCGAAGTCCTTCTTCATAGTCGCCCTCATAGTTGACTTTGCCATTGCTATAGAAGTAGGTCCAATGTCCATCTTGGATGTCTTCATTGAAATGTCCCAGGATGTCCACCTTTCCTTTTTCGTCCCACCAAGTCCATTCGCCATTCTTCTTGCCTCGCTTGAACTGTCCTTCGACTTCTTTTATGTCAGCGTCCTGCCAAGTCGTGAAGGGTCCGTCTAGCGTGTCGTTGGTATAGGTCAAGCTCTCGGAAGGCCTTCCATCTCTGAAGAATTCATTCCATTCACCTTGCTTCGAACCGTCTGCAAAACTTCCTTTCTGCTTGATTTCTTTCGTGGGATAATAAAGGACGTAAGCTCCGTTGGGAAGGCCTCCCTGGTAGTTCACCCTGGATTTCAGAGCTCCGCTAGGGTATAGCTCTACCAAGACCCCCTGACCATCGTGGATCTGCTGTTCGCCATCTACAGCCCATGCCTCATCAAGATACAGAACCCCTTTATCATAGTGTTCTTTCACCCGTGGAGAACCGTCCTTGTAGAAATATTGCCAAGTCCCGACTTTGTCTCCCTCAGCGAATTCACCGCTTTCCAATAGCTCCCCCTCAAAGGAGACAACCTTCATGATGCTATCCTGAAGACCCATGTCCCAGTAAGCTTCTATGTTCAACTGGCCGTTGGGATGGTAGATTTTGGAAGGACCATTGAATCGGCCTCTGAAGTAATTGCTCTCCTCGCGGACTTTTCCGTTGTCATACCAGAACGTCCATAGCTTATGCTCCATGCCGCTGAAGTACATCCCTTCACTCCTCTTTATGGTCTTGGCTTCATCCCAATAGTCCACGAAGGATTCTTCCTGGGCCGAGGAAGTCTGAGAAAGTAGAATGGAGATGGTCAGGAAGAACAGAAAACGCATGTAGAGGGGCATTGGTATGATACAAAACTACATCTCAGGGTGGAGAGGTCAGGGAACAGTTATGAACGTTGCCTTGGACAGGGTCACTTCGACAGGCTCAGTGACCTGTCTGAATGATTTGAAAGGGATAGCCGAATATGAAAAAAGCGCCTACGAAAGGGAAGCGCTCATTCATTGTTAGTTGACCCACCAGGGCTCCCCTCGACTCGCTCGGGATGAACTTCTCGCCCCAGTTACTCTGGTCTTGAAATGAAAAAAGCGCCTCCGAAAGGGAAGCGCTCATTCATTGTTAGTTGACCCACCAGGGCTCGAACCTGGACTCTTCTGAACCAAAATCAGACGTGTTGCCAGTTACACCATGGGTCACTGGCTTTTTCAAAAGCGATGCGAAATTATCAAATAATTTTCTTGTGGCAAGGGAAGAAAGCCGTTCCGAAGCTTCATAACCATGCCTTCAGGCTGTTGTTAAAGCTCGTTAAGGCCAATTCATAATCTAGGAGTGAGGCCTCATTTATTTCTACCTTCGGTGCCATTCCGTTAAAAAGAGGTATGCCCTTCAACAGACTCAACATCATTCTTGGCTGGATCACCTTTGCCATTTCCTCCTTCGTTTTTCTCTATACCATAGAACCGACTTCCAGCTTCTGGGACTGTGGGGAATTCATTGCCACGGCATATAAACTAGAAGTGGGGCATCCTCCTGGAGCGCCTTTCTTCATGATCCTAGGCCGCCTCTTCTCGGCTTTCGTGCCTATGGAATATGCCGCCACCTCCATCAATGTCCTTTCAGCGCTCAGCAGTTCTTTCACCATCCTTTTCTTGTTCTGGACCATCACAGCCTTCGGTAAGAAGTTGGCCACCGTTGGTGGTAAAGTCATGGATCGTGGAGCCGAGATAGCAGTCTTGGGAAGCGGTCTCGTAGGCGCATTGACCTATTCCTTCAGCGATTCCTTCTGGTTCTCAGCTGTTGAAGGTGAAGTATATGCCCTCTCTAGCTTGTTCACAGCTGTAGTCTTCTGGGCCATCATGAAATGGGACGCGGAAGAGGATGAGGTCCGCCATGACCGCTGGATCATCTTCATCGCTTATCTGATGGGTCTATCCATAGGTGTTCACCTCTTGAACCTACTTTGTATACCGGCAATCGCATTGGTCGTCTACTTCAAGCGGCACACCTTCTCGGTCAAAGGCTTGGTTATGACTGCAGCGATCTCCCTGGCCATTTTGGGCTTTATACAGTCTGGAATCATCCCTGGCATTGTGAAGATGGCTGGAGGATTTGAGCTCTTCTTCACGAATACGCTTTCGGTTGGCTTCAATATCGGTGTGACCATCTTCGCCATCTTAGTGGTTGCCTTGACCATATTGGTCACAATGTTCGCCCACAGGCCAGATAAGAATTTGCGCACGGCCATTGTTGCCATCGCTGCCATCATCCTTATCCCAACGTTGGGAAACGAATTCCTAAGTACCACCGCCAAGTTCTTCATCACAGTTATGCTCTCTGGACTGGCCTATGTCCTTTTCAGGATTCAGGAGCCAAGTCGTGTACTCCACGTCTCCATGATGAGTTTCATCGTGATCATGCTGGGGTATTCCACTTTTGCTTTGATTGTGATCAGGAGCTCCGCCAATCCGCCCATGGATGAGAACAATCCAGAGAACGTTTTCACCCTCCTTTCCTATCTGAACCGCGAGCAATACGGGGACCGTCCCCTGCTCACAGGTCATTACTGGATGGCACCTACAACAGGGACTGAGGATGGAGATCCGGTCTATATGAAAGCCTATGTGGCCAAGCGAGGCGAACGCATCGAGAGGAGTTTCAATAATGTTTATGATGCGAACACCTATGTCAGCAAGAATCCTGACACCAAGCTCGTAGAGGAATACATCATATCCGATGAGAGGAAGAATACGGTCTACCAGTACAATTCCGAGTTCGAGGCACTTTTCCCTAGGATGTACAGCAACCAACCCAATCATGCCGATGCCTACAAATTCTGGAGTGATTTCAAGGGCAAGCCCACTCGGGCCACCGATGGTGAAGGGAATAGACTCAGGGTTCCTACTGCGGGTGAGAACCTCGCTTTCTTCATGAACTATCAGGTGAACTGGATGTATTGGCGATACTTCATGTGGAACTTCGTTGGTCGACAGAATGACCAACAGGGCCATGGTGATATCCTCAATGGGAATTGGCTCAGTGGTATCAATGCCATAGACGCACAACGCCTCGGCCGACAGGACAATCTCCCTGAGAGCATGACCAGGAATAAAGCAAGGAATTTCTTCTATTACCTCCCTTTCCTTTTAGGCCTTATCGGCTTGATCTATCAGCTGGTCAAGGACACTCAGAACTGGCTCATCACCATGTTGCTATTCCTCTTGACCGGATTGGCCATCGTCATCTATCTGAACCAGTACCCCTATCAGCCTAGAGAGAGGGACTATGCCTATGTGGGATCCTTCTATGCTTTCGTGATATGGGTGGGCTTAGGGGTCTATGCCCTCTATGATGCGTTCCGATCCATGGACCAGAAAGCCTTCATCCGAATCGCTGGAGCGGTCTTCGGGACGGCCGCCATCATCTATGTCATGGAATTGAGTGGCCAGGATCACAGTTTCTCTTATAGCATCGTCTACATGGGTTCTGTTGCACTGGTCGCTTTGGGTCTCATGAAAGTCATAGGCAGCAAGATGGGTGGAAGGACAGCAGGTATCATCGCTACTGTTTTAGGTCTGACCGTCCCCTATCTCCTCATTGCTGGTGGCTGGGATGACCACAACCGAGCTAAGCGAAGGACCGCTGTGGACATCGCCAAGAATTACTTGGATAGTTGCTCTCCCAACTCCATCCTCTTCACCAATGGGGACAACGACACCTTCCCGCTCTGGTATGCCCAAGAGGTAGAAGAATATAGAACGGACGTTAGGGTGGTCAACTTGAGTCTGCTCAACACCGACTGGTACACCGACCAGATGAAGCGCAAGGCCTACGATTCAGACCCAGTGCCTTTCTCATTGACCGAGGAGAAATACCGTCAGGGAACGCGCGACATCGTTTTGGTCAACCCTAAAGGTAGCGAGCTCAAGGTGGAGTTGAAAGACCTCATCCGCTTCGTGGCGGAGGATAAGAATGTGTTGCCTATACGTGGAGCTGGGAATCTGCCTTACCTGCCAACAAACCGAGTCAAGATCACCACCGATAAGATAGATCTATTGAATCGTGGAGTCATCACACCTGAGGACACTTCCAAAGTGGGTACAGAGATGGCTTGGAACCTTCCAGGAAATTACATCACCAAGAACAACCTCATGGTCCTCGACCTATTGGCAACCAATAACTGGGAGCGTGATGTCTATTTCGCAGTGACCACTGGCCAGGACACCTATCTGAGGATGGAATCCTACTTCGAGCTGACTGGAATGGCCTATCGCGTCACACCTATCAAACATGAGAAAGATCCCAACCCTAACAAGTTGGGTGGAGTGGATACCGAGGTCATGTATGACAATGTGATGAATAAGTTCCAGTGGGGGAACATGGACAAGGAGGAGCTGTACATGGATGAGAACAACTTGAGACTCACCACTAACATCCGACTTCAGATGGCGAATCTCGCAGACGAGCTCATCAAGGAGAACAAGAATAACAAGGCGCATGACATCCTGGACAAGACGTTCGAAGCCATGCCTGAGCGCAATGTTCCGTTGAATAGGGTCGTCTTGCCTTTGGTCGAAGGATACGCTAGAGTAGGGGATGATGAATCGGCTACTGCCTATGCAAAGCGTCTCTTCGATATCAATGAGGAGGAATTGCAGTACTACGTGAGCTTGGAACCTCAGTTCCTGAGAAAATTGGATGAAGAGCTGCAGATCAACATGTATGTGGCCCAGCGCATCAATTACATGGCCGATCAGTATGAGCTGACTGAATTGAAGGAGGCCTTGGACGGGCGTTTGGAATTGTTGCAACAGCTCTATAACCAAGCGCAGGCTGCAATCCAATCCGGGCAAAGGCAAAAAGGTGAAGGCGCTGATTTCTGATCGGTTCTGGACAAGGCCCCCGATCCGCCTCCTTTCTCTTTTTTTCCCTCACGTGTTGTGGAGGATGAACCCTCCGATCGAAGGAGTGGTTCACCTCAGTTTTGATGACGGCCCTTCAACCTACACGGAACAGATTTCGAGACTCTTGTCTGACCATGGGCACAGGGCCACTTTTTTTCTCTTGGGATCCAGTATAGGTAATCATCCCGAAGCTATAGACACAATGAAAAACTCTGGCCATGGTATTGGTTACCATGGCCACGCCCATCTGGACGGGTGGAAAACAGATGATCAGACCTTTAAGGAAGATTTCCAACAGAGTGCCTCGCTCATTGACAGTCGCCTTTACCGACCTCCCTATGGGCGATTGACTTGTGGACAGTATCGCTGGCTGAGGCGCACACATGAGGTGGTGATGTGGGACCTGATGCCTGGCGACTTCAAATCCGATCGTTCAGCCGAGGATATTCGCAAGCACATCCTGGATCATGCCAAGCCTGGATCTATCATCGTCCTCCATGATAATGAGCTGTGCGGAGCCAAGGTGCTGGACCTCCTCCCTCTCCTGTTGGATGGATTCCAAAAAAAAGGCCTCCGATCGGAGGCCTTGTCAAGTCATTGAGGTCTTAAGCGAATGTCAGTGCTCTAAGACCTTGAACTCAGTTCTGCGGTTCTGTTCATGTTTGGTGTCCGAACACTGCACGCCATTGCTGCATTCATTCTTAAGAATCAGCTCTCCATATCCTTTCCCGATGATGCGATAGGGTTCTACTCCTTTAGATACGATGTACTGTGTGGCCGCCTTGGCCCGTTGATCACTTAGAACGAGGTTATACTTATCGCCCCCTTGGGAATCCGTATGTGAACTCAACTCGATCTTCACTGAGGGGTTATCCGTCATCATCTCTACCAGTTTATCTAACTCAGGCTTGGCGTCCTCTCTGACGGTGAACTTGTTGAAATCATAGTAGATGTTCTCAACCTCTATGGCTTTATCCACTGCGATTTCCTCGAAGAGCAAATTCACAAAACGGTCGATCTCGATGATGCCAGGGGCCAGGCCCTTGGTCGTAAAGACTCCACTGCGGGCGAACCATCCTTCCTTGGTCAATACCAACTTATAGTCCGTCTCAAAAAGAAGATTGAACTGCATACGTCCGTCCCTTCCAGTTTCGATGGTCTTGATCTGGTCGCCTGTCTGGGAGTTGTAGAGCGTAGCTTTGAAACCCTTGACCGGTTCCTTGGTCTCTTTATTCAGAATAGTTCCTTGGGCCATGTAATTCAACTCCACGACCTCGATGAGAGGAATGTCATAAAACTGTAATCGGTTATCACAGTAGTCGATGATGTAGGATTCTACAGAGTAATCTACTCCATTGGTGACCTCTACTCGGTAACGGCATCTATCTGGTATGATCTGGAAATCAAAGTATCCGTCAACGTCAGAGCGCTTCTCGAAGAGTAAGGTCCCATCGTCCTCATAAAGTCTTACGATAGCGTTTTCGAGATATTTCAGCTCTCCTGCCTTTCTGACTTTACCACGTATATCTACCATGGCATTGAACTGGAAATAATAGATGTCATCTTGGATGGAATTCTCATCGGCCCTATTGGAGCTGAAGTATCCTGATTCACCTCCTGGATCGGGACATATACCGAAATCATCCTTAGGGCTATTCACGGGATAGCCCAGATTGGAAGGCTTGGTCCATTTGCCTTTGACCATTTCCGTCTTGAAGATATCCAAGCCTCCCCCGCCAGCATGTCCAGTAGATGAAAAATAAAGGATGTCATCATCAGCAATGCTCGGAAAGCACTCCTCACCTTCCGTATTGATGATGGGCCCCAAATTGACAGGATTGGTCCAAGAATCCCCTGAACGCTGGATCATGTAAAGGTCTGTTTCTCCAAGTCCGCCATCTCGGTTGGAAGCAAAGTAGAGGGTCTTCCCATCTTTTGATATGGCTGGGTGGGCGTTTGAGAAATCATCACTGTTGATAGGTAATTCCACGGCCTTGGCGAATTCCCCTCCTTCCAGCTTGGATACATGGATCTTCAGGTTCGCCTTACCCTTGGAGTCCAAGACAGGCTTCCCATTGGCAACGTTGGTCCTGGTGATGAACAACTCATTGGTGGCCTCGCAAAAACTGACCGGGCCATCGTGATACTTAGAGTTCACCCCACCTTCGAGCCAATCCTCCAAAGCCAGCTCATTCTCTTTGTCCCTCATGAACACATAGACGTCTAGGTACAGGTCCTCAGTACGTTCTCCTTTATAGTATTTCTCACCGAGTTCAGGATTCTCCACCCCCACATAGGAAATAAGATAATCCCCTTTGTATTTGGTGATGCCGAATTCCGGATTCTTTGTGTTCATCCTTAGGTTCTTCCAGGTATAGAACACGGAGTCCTGATAGAACTCTTTGATGAAGTTCTCATTCTCTAGGTGTGAGATGGCCCTCCTGTCTTCTGGAACACGCATGTTATATAGCTTGTACCATTTCAGGGCCTCTTCGTAATCTCCAACATATTTCAAGGCTTCAGCATAGTGCAGCATGTCTATCACTTGGCTGTCATCCTTGTGCAAGGTCTTTTTGTACCAGATCATGGATTCCTTGACATTACCGAGCATACGGTGCGTATTGGCCAACTTCCTGCTCATCATAGGGTTCTGGATGAGTTGTTCATCGTAGGCGAACTCGTATGCTTGAAGAGCTAGACCGTACTCATAATTCTCAAAGAAGAAATCCCCTTTCTTGATCTGGGCTGTGCCGAGCAATGGCGCCACAGTCATCAAGATGATAAAAGAATACGTCAGTAGTTTTCTAGGTTTCATATCTTCATTGGTAAACATCATTCCTTCCTTAGAATCGCCTTGGATAGACGACTCGCTTTCTAAAGGATCTCATGACATAGGAGACCCCTAACTCGTGGCTCCCCAGATTAGTCGCAATCAATTCATTCACGGATACATCAAAGCTGTATCCCACATTCAGCTTATCCGTCACCTGCAGTTCTGCGATGACACCGGCCATTTCTCTCAATGCATAGAACCCCCCTAGTCTCCACTTGGACTTCAGCAGGAAGGTGCCATACATGCCTATGGACAAAGGCGCACCAACTGTCGCCTTGGTGAGCATGGCCGGTTGGAAATCCAACCACATATTGCAGCGGAAATTGTATCCCCCCATGAGGTAGTATGTCGGTTCTGTGCGACCTCTGACTGTATTGTAGATATCTAGATTGCTATTGTCGATTTTGTTCTTCAATAACCGCGGACTGGACAATCCGATGAAGTAGTCCTCGCTATGCAGGTAAGCTCCAGATCCGAAATTCAAGATGACCTCATTGCTAGGGTAGAATGAGAAATTGATGTCCTCTTGACCAAAGACGTCAGAGGTCAATTCAAGACCGGTGTAATTCGCTTGGAAGAGTCCGAAATATGATTTCAGACCGATGCTCAACTCAGTTGTGTTATTGATGTAGAAACGATACGCCAGATTGCCCGAGATGGAAAGCTCGCTGGTGGGTCCGATCTTATCATGCATCAGATTTCCACCATAGGCTATAGCCGCATTCTTAGGCATAGCCATATCAAAACCTAGGGTATTGGTCACAGGTGCTCCTTTGAAGCCCACCCATTGACTGCGATGATTCATGATGAAACTCTGAACTTCGTTATAGCCTGTATAACCAGGATTGATGGTCATGTTGTTCAGAATGAATTGCGCATTCATGGCCTCTTGTTGGGCTTTGACATCTGGTGCCATACACCACAGACCAAGACATAGAATTATGCCCGATATTTTCCTTTCACTCCTATCCACCCCACCTCTTGGCTATTATCTAGGGTTGATATAAATGAACCCTTTCATTGGTTTAATCTTGGAATTATGCAAATCCAATACATAGTAATACGTACCCCTGGGTAACAGGGTTTCACCAATGGTCATGGCAGCCTCAGAGCGACCGTCCCAATCATTCTTGTAGTCCTTCCGCTCAAAGACCTTATGCCCCCATCTGTTGAAGATAAATAGCTCATTTTGTGGATATTCAAGCAATCCGAGGATATGTAGGACATCATTCACTCCATCTCCATTAGGTGAGAATCCTTCTGGTACGAAGACCGTAGGATTACAATCCACTTGCACGTAAACTGTGGCCGTGTCAGTAGCCCCATATTGATCCATGATAACGTAGATGACAGAGTCTATTCCGCATTCGTTATCAGGGATGTCAAAAAGGATATGGTCACCTTCGATGGTGCCTAGGTTTCCGCCATAGATGATCTCAACCAAGCTGAAAGCATCACCATCAGGATCACTGTCGTTCAAGAGCGCTGACACGTCAATTACATCATCTGACTCGAAGATGATTACGGTATCATTCACTGCAATTGGCGGACGATTCACCAAGATATCGAATCCACAGGTATCCATATTCCCACTGAGGTCCATAGCTGCGTAGAGAACATAGGTATGGCCATGCTCGAATACGGTCCCCACATCCTGCCCTTCGAGAAGCATCAGCTCGGCATAGCAGTTATCAGTGAATTCAGGATAAGGGTAGAAAACCGTGTCCGATTCACTGATGATATTCTCAGGACAGTCGATCACCGGAGCCTCATCATCCGTTACCAATACCTGGAAGGCGCAGGAGACCGCATTTCCGTTCACATCGCTGACCAGGAAGCTCACTGAGGTCATTCCCACTGGGAAGATCTCGCCACTTGGCAACCCTTCGGTCATGACCAAGGACTGAATCTCACAGTTATCTGTCACCATTGGTAAATCATAGTTCACTACCGCCCCGCAGAACCCGATGTCATTGGACAACTGTATATTCTCAGGACATGAGATGGTAGGCAACTGCAGATCCGTTACAGTGACAATCATGTTGCATTGTACAACATTCATACTGACATCTGTGACCGTCCATGTCACTACTGTGGTTCCTACGGGATAGAAGGCGGATGCATCATCTGAACCTGTATAGTCATTCATGACCTCAAGGATGCTACACTCGTACTGAAAGACCATTGCAGGAACCACAATGTCAGCCCCACACTCTCCTATGGTCGCTTCCACCGAGATATCCTCAGGGCAGTCTACGACTGGAGGACCTGCTGTTTGCACATCCACAGTCATGCTGCAGGTGCTGGAATTCCCGTTCACATCGACAACCATCCAATTCACTGTGGTGATTCCAAGAGGATAGACTCCAGAAGCATCTGCACTGTTGTTGAAGTCATTCCAAACAGTCTCGATGGCACAGTTATCCATCACCACAGGCGTATCTACGGCCACCGTATCCTGGCACGCCCCCCACTCCGCCACTACAATCACATCATCAGGACAAGTGATGACAGGAGTTTCAATATCATGAACCGTGACCGTAAACTGACACTGTTGCGTGTTCGCTGATTGGTCGGTGATGACCCAAGTGACCAAGGTATTCCCAACAGGCAGGATGTTTGGAGCATCATCGAACATGGAGACATATCCACAGTTATCTGTGGCTATAGGCTGAGCCATAGTCAATGCAGCGCCACAGATTCCTTGATCCGCATCCACATCTACATCTCCAGGACACTGCAGGACCACTGGTGCTTCTGTATCCAGCACCACTACATCGAAGCACAATGGCCTCTGATTCCCTGAGGCATCGGTACTCAAGTAGCAAAGCGATGTCACCCCTACTGGGAAGATGTCTCCTGTGGTCAGGCCGGTGTTATCCGTCTGTATGGTCACTGCTCCTGGACAGTTATC
Organism: Bacteroidota bacterium; assembly: GCA_027621335.1. Lineage (GTDB taxonomy): Bacteria > Bacteroidota > Bacteroidia > Flavobacteriales_D > JABDKJ01 > JABDLZ01. Next base: position 1,270 of record JAQCAN010000002.1, on the reverse strand, counting down.
CGTGCCAACTGGAATCTCGAAGGTGACGACTGATTCACACTCTCCTTCCACCTGCACATAGGTGATGTTCACTGGTGCTTCCAAGATAGGCGCCTCAGTATCGATCACGGTCACAGTGAATCCACAGATGGTATCGTTACCATTGACATCAGTGATGAGATATTCCACATAGGTATCGCCCAATGGGAAGAATTCTCCTGACAACAATCCTTCGGTGATCTCTATTTGAACTATGGCACAGTTGTCTCTTGCTTCAGGATAGGGATAGGTATGGACCGCTCCGCACATTCCAAGGTCGTTCTCGATGGTCACATCAGCCGGACATACAGTCGGAATCGGATTCTGAATATCCAAGATGGTCACTAATTGAGTACAATTCACCGCATTACCAGAAGTATCTGCAATGGTCCATGTCACGATGGTCTCTCCAACAGGGTAGTAGGCAGGAGCATTATTGGTGAAGATCAATGTATCACAAGGGTCGTAAGCTGTAGGCGCTATCAAATCCACCAACATGGCGTCTATTCCACATTCACTCCAAGTTGCATTGATGACTGTATCAGCTGGGCAGACCAGATTGCTTGGTGCTTCTACGTCCCTCACGACTACATTCTGAACGCAAATGCTCGTATTTCCGTTAGAATCCGCAATCGTCCAAGTGACCGGAGTCGTTCCCACCGGATAGTAGGCCGGGGCGTCATTCACGATGCTCACGATACCACATGGATTCGTAGCCTCCAAGACTCCCAGTGTCACCAAAGTCGAGTCGATGCCACATTCTCCGATGGTCGCACTGATCGAAGTATCTGCTGGGCAGACTAAGTCACTTGGAGCTTCTATATCATTTACCGTGATGATTTGCTCACATGTAGCCGTATTTCCACTGTTATCTGTTGCGGTCCATGTGACTATCGTCACTCCGACCGGATAGATATCAGAGGCATCTGAGCTGTTGTTGTAGTCATTGATAAGACTGGCCACTCCATCATTGTCCGTAGCCACTGGAATTTGAATGCTTATCGCATTCTCGGTGTCACAGGATCCAATAGGAGCATCGACATCCACAGGGTCCCGGCAGGTCACTTCAGGTCCAGAGGCATCGATGACCGTCACACTGAATGAGCAAGTATCTGTCAATCCAGCCAGGTCGGTGACCACGTATTCCAACACAGTCGTTCCAACTGGGAATGCACTTCCCGAAGTCATTCCGGATAGGTCCGTCTGAGTGGTGATGGCGCCAGCGCAATTATCCGTTCCTACAGGGATCAGG
>JAQCAN010000190.1 GCA_027621335.1 Bacteroidota bacterium | reverse complement strand
GCCCTTTGATATCTCCCGCATCTCGGGTCAGTTCCAGCCCGCGTTTATTACAGGCCAAGCGATTCTCGTTATCGCCTATGTAGTAGTAGACCCCTCCCAGAACATTCAACATCAGCGCCTCGTTCACAGGGTCATTTACTACACGGTATTGGTCAATTGCAGCAGTTGCCCGCTCATAGGCCAATGCGTGTTTACCCGTTTGGTAATAGCCCAAGGCAAGATGATGGGAACAAAGCAGTGAACTCGTATCATCATTGGCGTCCATTGCCTTGTCATGCAATGATTCCAGCGCAGCTAAAGCTGCTGGCGAAGTCCTACCAAGCCAAGTTCTGAATCCTGTTGTCATATAGATTTAGATGGTTACCGCAGAGACTTAATATACGCATTAATCAGTATTAGGTTATAGAAAGCAAGTCTTCCATGATATCTTTGGCAGGATTCTATATAAAATATCACACATGCATTCAATGTCCAGTCTTACCAGCCTTCATTTTTTGATAGGAGTCTGCTTCTTAGCTTCCTGTTCTTCATCAGATGAAAAAGAATCCACTTCTATGATCACTTACCCATCCACAGAGAAATCAGATGTTGTTGACAGCTACTTCGGCCAGTCCGTTCCAGATGCCTATAGATGGTTGGAGAATGACACTTCTGAAGCCACGGCCGCTTGGGTGAAAGCTCAAAACGAGGTCACCTTTTCCTATCTGAATGGCATCCCAGGCAGGAATGAGATAAGGGTCCGCTTGGAAGAATTATGGAATTTCCCAAAGCGTACCAGCCCATACCAAGTGGGAGAATATTATTTCTTCGGTAGCAATGATGGGTTACAGAACCAATATGTCATCATGAAACAAAAAGGATTGGAAGGGGAGCCAGAAGTCTTCTTGGACCCTAACACTGTCAACCCTGAAGGAACGACTACTCTCTCCATCTCAGGCTATTCCAAGGACGGGAAGTATGTGACCATCGATCGCTCTGACGCAGGGTCTGACTGGAGTGCTCTCACCATCAAGGAAGTGGAATCAGGCAAGGTTCTTCCCGAGACCTTGGAATGGGTCAAATTCTCTGGAGCGAGTTGGAAGGAAGACGGCTTCTACTATAGCAGATATCCCGCACCAAAGGAGGGAACAGAGTATTCGGCCACCAACAAGGACCACATGGTCTATTATCATAAAGTAGGGACGCCTCAGTCTGAGGATGAACTCGTCTATCGAAATGCGGAAAATCCGAGTTTGTATCACTGGGTCAATGTGACTGAAGATGAGCGCTATCTGATTCTTTATGCCGCTTCAGGGACTGATGGCTATGAGTGCTATTTCAAGGATCTAAGTGCGCCTAATAGTTCATTCAAACCTCTATTCACTGGATTCAAGAACAAGAGCTCGGTTATCGACCATCATAACGGACGATTCTTGGTCATCACCGATATTGATGCACCCAATTACAGATTGGTCTCCATTGCTCCTGATAAAACCGATAAGTCTTCATGGAAGGAAGTCATTCCTGAAAGCGAGCATTTATTGGAGCGCGTTTCCACAGGAGGTGGCAAGCTCTTCTTGAACTATTTGGAGAAGGCGTGCAATAAGCTTTATGTGGCTGAAATGGATGGAACGAACAGAACATCCATAGAGTTACCTGGCGCTGGAAGTTCTGGTGGTATCGGAGGTGAAAAGGATGAAGAGGTACTTTTTTATTCTTATACCTCTTTCAATTATCCAACATCCATCTTCAAATATGACGTCAAGACAGGGAAAAGCACCCTATTCTACCAACCTGAGGTCTCCTTCAAACCAGAGGACTTTGAAAGCAAGCAAGTCACCTACACGAGTACGGATGGCACAGAAGTCACCATGTTCATTGTAAAGAAGAAGGACGTTTTGTTGGACGGAAATAACCCATGTCTGCTATACGGATATGGAGGGTTCAACATCAGCATCACACCATCTTTCAGCATTTCCAACATCGTGTTCTTGGAGAGGGGTGGAGTGTATGCAGTAGCCAATCTGAGAGGAGGGGGTGAGTATGGTGAGGAATGGCACAAAGCTGGTATGCTCTTAAAGAAGCAGAATGTCTTTGATGATTTCATTTCGGCCGCTGAGTACTTGGTCGATGAGGGGTATACATCGAGTGACCGTCTGGCTATAGAAGGGCGTTCCAATGGAGGGCTTCTTGTTGGTGCGGTCATGACGCAGCGACCAGAGCTTTTCGCAGTGGCTTTTCCTGGAGTTGGCGTTATGGATATGCTCAGGTATCACCGTTTCACTGTGGGCTGGGGATGGATTCCAGAATATGGATCTGCAGACAGTTCTGAGGTTGATTTCAAGAATCTTTTTGGCTACTCGCCACTTCATAACCTTGAACTAGGAATTGAGTATCCAGCTACTATGGTGACAACGGCTGACCATGACGATAGGGTTGTACCTGCTCATTCTTTCAAGTTCGCAGCTCGGCTGCAGGAATGCCATGCTGGACCTGAGCCGGTCCTTATAAGGATCGATGTGAATGCAGGGCATGGAGCTGGAAAACCAACATCAATGGTCTTGGATGAGATTGCAGATAAGTGGGCTTTCCTTTTTGAAAATGTAGCTGATGGAGCGCACCCCAACTGATATCAAGAGCCCAGTATCCTTTAAGCCTATAGACCAAGAGGACATCATGTTCTTTGTCTCTATTCTGGGCAAGGAGGCCGTATTGACCGATCAAGAATCAAGACAGAGTTATGGGTCCGATGAAACAGAAGACCTGAACCTTCCTCCTGAGGTGGTATTGATTCCTAGGACCACTGAGCAGGTCTCCGAGATCATGGGCTATTGCCACGAGCACCTCATAGCGGTAACACCAATTGGCGCTTTGACCGGCCTGAGTGGCGGTGCGCTGAGTATAATGGGAGGAGTGGGGCTTTCCATGAGAAGATTCAACCGAATCATAGAGATTGATGAGGCTAATTTGCAAGCGACAGTGGAGCCTGGAGTCATCACACAGGTCTTTCAAGAAGCCGTCTTGGAAAAAGGCTTGTTCTATCCCCCTGATCCTGCGAGCAGAGGTTCTTGCACCATAGGTGGAAATTTGGCTGAATCCAGTGGAGGACCTAAAGCGGTGAAGTATGGTGTGACGAGAGACTATATCATCAACCTTGAAGTCGTTCTAGCCGATGGAACGAAGATGTGGACCGGGGCTAACGTGCTGAAGAATGCCACTGGTTATGATCTGACAAGACTTATTGTTGGCAGTGAAGGCACGTTAGCCGTCATCACGAAAGCCGTCTTCAGACTTATTCCTAGGATGAAGTTCGACCTGCTCATGCTGGTTCCTTTCCAGGATGCGAAGAAGGCCTGCGAGGCAGTATCAGCCACCTTTAGGGCAGGTATTACTCCAAGTTCCATGGAATTCATGGAACGTGATGCATTGCTCTGGGTAAATGAGTTCATAGGAGGGGATGTTGCCATTCCAGATGAGATTCAAGCCCATCTCTTGATTGAAGTGGATGGTAACTATGAGGAAACGCTCTTCAAAGATTGTGAAATCATTGCTGAAGTCATGGAAGCCCATGGTTCAGGGGAGATCCTGTTCGCGAGTTCAGCGTCAGAAAAGGACAAGTTATGGCTGATGAGGCGCAAAGTGGCGGAGGCCGTGAAGGCCAATTCCATTTACAAGGAAGAAGATACTGTGGTTCCACGCTTCAAGCTCCCTGAACTTTTAGATGGAGTGAAACGCATTGGCGCGGCCTATGGCTTCAAATCTGTTTGTTATGGTCATGCAGGAGATGGAAACCTTCATGTGAACATTATCAAAGGCCAGATGAGTGATGAGGATTGGAACAACAAACTCACCCAAGGGATTCGAGAACTGTTCCGTTTAGTGGTCGACCTTGGTGGCACCATTTCAGGTGAGCACGGAATAGGCTTGGTCCAAAAGGACTATATGGATATTGCGTTCAAAGAAAATGAGTTAGAACTGATGCGGTCTATCAAAAGGGTATTCGATACCAAAGGAATCCTGAACCCAATGAAGATTTTCTGATTCCGACTGTAAATGACTTATGCTTGGTCGCTCAAACAGGCTATTTCTTCGTTTAAAGTAGGTGTTTTATACGATGAACGGGCAAATACTTCAGGAGTATGGCTTGCATTCCTATGGTTTTTTTCTACCTTCGTATGGATTGGACGTAACAAGTCGATTGTTGAAAGACCATTACTGACCAATATTTATGGATGCTTGTAATCCGGTTACTTGTTGACTGCTCTTTTAGCTATTGAAAGGTCATCGGGGTTCATAAATAGAAGGAAGGTGACCATTTGACTAATCTGGACAAGTCTTTCATATTCATAGCACCAAGGAATCCCCTGATAATTCAGGGGATTCTTAGGTTAATGACTAATTGTTCTTGAAGAAGTCGATGACGGATAGGTGTAGCAAGTGGACATCGGTGTAGTAGAATGTCAGGACATCCAGATAGGAATACCCCAGATTTACCATACCCATAGCTCCTTCTTGACATAGGCCAACTCCATGGCCGAAACCTCGTCCCTTCAAGACAAGCTTATCTCCATCTTCATCCATCTCGAAGTAGGTTGAGTTCAAGAACCACTTTCTGCGAATGTCCTTAAGTGGGACTGTGCTATCAGCTATGGAAAAGTTGATACTTCTTTCCGGTTGCCGAATCGTGTAAAGGTCCTTTGCAGGTACTTTGGATAAGTCTCCACTGCGTTCTTCTAAGTAGGTCAGCCATGACGACCTCAGAATCTCGGATTCCCAAGTGGCATGATAGCCTTTCAAGCAAAAGGTATCTTTCTTAGCTCGTAAATAAGGAAGAGCATTGGTCCAGACTTCTTCTGAATTCAGTGTTTGCCCACCGCAGTTGGAATGGAAAGAGGCCGTGATGAGATCCATGTTCGCATCCACCACGACTTCACCTTGTGTGGATCTGGCTGCGAGTAGAATCTCAGGATTGAATCGTGACATTCCTTTATAGACCTGGCAATGGACC
>JAQCAN010000189.1 GCA_027621335.1 Bacteroidota bacterium | reverse complement strand
ATTCAGCCGTGGATCGAGGACCTCAGATGAGCAAAGACAAGGGAGCCTATTCCTGGACGCTATCCATCCTGGCTTTGGGAGCCTTGATCATCATCTGGTTCCTAGGTTCGTCCATCCCCCACTTGGTGGATGTTGCCACGACCATCTCCTTCTTGATTGCCCCGGTGATTGCAGGGATGAACTACTATCTGGTAAAGTCAGCCGACATGGGAAACGACCATCGTCTACCCTTATGGTTGGAACTGTTGGCTATCCTAGGACTGGTCTATCTGACCTTGTTCTCTGTCCTTTTCTTGCTCTATTGATCAGGTCTGGATCTGTTCGAAGATCAGTTGATACATGGTGCCTTTTCCTTCTATGCGCTCCAATTTTCCATTGAGCTGTTCACTAAGGGATTCCATCAAGGTGGTCCCCAGTGAATCGTGCGCGGAGTCGGTGAGATCGATTGGAATACCTATTCCATCATCGCCTATGGTCAACTTGAATCGGTTCTCTTGTAGCTTGGCCAAACTCACAGTGAATCGTCCTTTCTTTCCATCGGGAAAGGCATATTTCATGGCATTGGAAGTGACCTCATTGATGATGAGCCCGAGTGGGGTGAGCGTGTCCAAGTTCAATTTCTCAACCTGTATGTCCAGGTTCAGTTCTACGCTGTCACTCAGATCGTAGGTCCTTGCAATGTCTCTGCATAAGTCGGTGATGTAATCCCGGATATTGATGTTGGCCAGATTCTCTGTTTTGTACATGCGCTCATGGATCATGGCCATGGACATGACTCGATTCTGTGATTCATCCAGAGCCCACAAGGCTTCTTCATCCTTTACATAGTGTGACTGAAGACGCAGAAGGGAATTGACGATCTGCAGGTTGTTCTTCACACGGTGGTGGATCTCTTGAAGCAGTACAGCCTTTTCATCCCTCTCCTTTGCAATCTGTTTGGTGCGCACTTTCACCCGTTCCTCCAAGAGGCGATTGACCTTTTTGACGCGTGATAACCTGAAACGTGAGTAGAGGTAGACCATGATCGAGATGAACAGGACAATGATGATCTTGAAGATCCAGGTCTGGAAGAAGGAGGGTTCAATGATCAAGTTCAATCGGCCGGGAGTTTCTGACCAAAGCCCATCGTTATTGGCCGCTTTCACCTCTAGAGTGTAGTTGCCAGGAGGCAAGCTGGAGAACGTCACATATCTACGGTCGTCTATGTAGGTCCAGTCCTCCGAAGCACCTATGAGGCGGTATTGGAATCGGTTCTTTTCAGGCGTCCTGTAGTTCAAGGCCGTGAAGCCAATGGTGACCAAGGAGATCTGAGGTGGGAGATCCAAGGTCACCACTTGCCCGATGAATGACCGGCTATATCGCTTGTCATAGCTATTATCCCTCTCATTGAAGGCTTCTATCTCAGTAAAGAAGACGGGAGGCAGAAGTGTGTTCAGCTGGATGTCCTCGAAACTCACCACATCCATGCCCTGAAGTCCACCAAAGAAGATTTCTTTGGACGTGGTCATGATGGCCGCACCGGGATTGAACGCTTGATTGCCAACTCCATCCAAGTCATTATAATTCACGAAACTCCCATTGGCGATCTCAAGCACTGAAATGCCTTTGTTGGTGGTACACCAGATGCGCCCCTGACCATCAGGAAGGATATTGGATACGACATTATTCGAAAGACCGTCTTCGGTCGCATAGACAGTGATCTTGCCGGATATGAGATCTAGTTTGTTCAATCCGCCACCTCGAGTGCCGATCCAGAGAATGGCATTCTGATAGGCCATGCACAGTATTTTGTCATTGCTTAAGGATGTCGTGGAGTCTGCTCCCATCCTAAAGTTCTCAAAGGTGTTGGAAGAGAGGTCATAGCGCTGAACTCCGGCACTTGATGTACCAATCCACATGGCGTTATTACCCTCTGGGGTGAGGCAGGTGATGCGGTTATCCCGTAGGCTGTTCTTACTTGCAGGGTCAAAGGAGAGAAGCGCTTTTCTGTTGCCATCCTTATCGATGATATTGACCCCACCACCGCGCGTTCCCACCCATATAAGGTCATCTATGAATTCGATGTCACTGATCCTCGAGTCGCTCAGCCCTTCCGTGCCTAGGCCTTTTTCCAATTTCAGGATATCGCCTGTCCTCAGATCCACGATACTCAATCCGTTCTGATGTGTGCCTATGACCACTAAACTGTCTCTTTGACGGATGCATTCCACATCCTGAAATCGCACCTCAGCTGGAATGGAAGGAAGTAACTCATCGTTCACAAAGACTTCAGCCAAGCTGCCTATGCCATTGGTCGTTCCTATCCAATAATGGCCAGGGCTGATCTCCTCCAAACAACGCACATGGTCAGAAGGAAAGACGGTGGACCCCATATCCCTGCGGTCATAGTGATAGAAACGCCTCTGCTCGTCATAATGGATATTCACTCCTGCGCTGAACGTGCCTATCCAAAGGATGCCTGAACGATCCTCTATGAGGCTGGTCACCCTATCTCCGCTAAGGCTCCTGTCTATGTCCTCATCATGCCTGTGCAGGATTGGGGTCCTTCGTCCGTCCGAAAGTTGATAGAGACCTTCTTCCGTGCCTATCCAAAGGGTTTTCTTTTGGTCCAAGAGCAATTCATGGACCGAGATCTCTTTTGGAAACGTGATGGACTCCTGAACCAATTCACCATCCTTCATGCAGAAAAGGCCTTGATTGGTGCCAACATAGAGGCTGGAATCCGGACTGAAGGCCATGCTCAGGATGGCTTGGCCGTATAGCGTCTCGTCACCTGGCACGCTGAAACGAAGGAAGGACTCTTCTTCAGGTTGCCATAGATTAAGGCCTTGATTCGTTCCCACCCAGAGGTTTCCCAAAGGATCGCTTAAAAGGCAGTTGATATTGTTATTGCTCAAAGTGCCTGGACGATCATAGGCCAGCTGGTAACGAGTGAAGGACGAATCTTTTTCTTCGAAGCGATTCAGGCCATTGGCCGTACCTACCCAAAGCGTTCCTTTTTCATCCTTGGCCATGCACCACACTGTGCTGGAACTGATGCTCCTCTCATCATGGAAATCGAATTGGAAACTCGTGAAATCACCTTTCCTGCGGTCAAGGAGATTAAGTCCTCTATCCGTGCCGATCCATAGATTCTGATCGGCATCTTCAAAGATGTCATTCACTGAATTATTGCTCAGACTGCGTGCATTTTGAGGGCTGTTCTGGAAGATCATGAAGTCATACCCATCAAAGCGGTTGAGTCCATCATCCGTTCCGATCCAGATGAATCCCAGATGGTCCTCGAAGATGGAATAGGCCGAAACTTGTGAAAGCCCATCTCTCAGACCTATGTGCTCGAACTCAACATCTCTGTTCTGGGCGGGTAATAAGAGCCCGCATACCAACGACAACACAAGCCCTAGGATTCTGCTCAGATATTTACTTTCACCGTACACTTTTACCATTCAGCCTTTAATGCGTGAATATATCCAATTGCCTTCCAGCGGCCTTATTCTGAGTGTTTGCATCAGTCTGTTCCTGATGCAGTCCTGTATGCCGTCTATGGATCTCAGGATAGATACGTTCCAAGTTCAGCTTCCCGGAATGGACGGCACTGGCCTATATAAGCATGATTTGGACTTGGATAAGGCCATCCTCCAAGGGATAAGCTATCCATATTTTCAGGATGAAGATAGCCTCATCTCCTTCGAGTTCAGTACCAGTGGACTGAACCCGAATGAAGTTCTAGCCTATAAAGTCTTCTATAAGAACACCTCCTATAGCTCTGAACATGGAGATGATTTCTATGGAGGATGGGGCACTGCAGACGAGTCGTTCAGGAAGGCCGTAGCCGATGAAAGGGGAAAGGTGATAGTGAAAGATGGCTTCAGGATACGCGGTAACCCTAGAAATGAGTCCAAATACTTCGGGGCGCAAAGGAAGAATCCCAATCCCCTGGATTCTGAGATCAAAGACATCGAAGCCAACATCAGAACCAATCCCGAATGGTTCCAGAAGGTGAGGGATAAGGCTATCAATGATAGGATTCCCATAGATGACCAAGTGACCAAGGATGCTATCTGGGTCTTGCGCACTAAACCTGATGAGGGCCCATATAACAACCGCTGGAAGAGGAATCCCCGCATGGGCGCCTATGAATTCATGCTGGTAGTCATGGATTCAACCGCCTATACTCATCTGAGTTCAGCCGAAAAGGACTTGACACAGAAGAGCCATAGCTCAGAGTTCATCGATCCATTCTTGTTCTTCCCTGAAAAAAGGAGCTGTGCCACGGCAATGGCTAAAGAACGCCTTGAGCTCAGCTGTCGCTTGGATCCTTCCAAAGGCATCTTCATCAACAGATTGACCAGCGAGAGCACTGAATGGCATCCTGAAGTCTTTTCGAACAGCTGTGGAGATTCGGATTCTTTATTCACCTCTAGCCATTGGGAGCAGTTCTTCCATGGCATCCACAAAGACTATTACTTGAAGAACATTCCGATGAGTGCGGATGTGGTGGCAGGCTATACCCGTGATGATTACGATCGCAATAAGACCCTTTATCCCTTGTCCGAGCGTGATTCCTCCCTCTTCCATATCACCGCGGAACCTTGCGCGACCGTCAGTGTGGAAGGGGACTCTTGTATCGTATTGACCAATATCGCCCACCGTAAGGAACCTGTTGGTGTGCGATCCAGGATAGGTATGACCTATGGGACCTATACCTTGAAGGTGGCTTTTCCTGAGATGCTCAGTGATGATTATGTGTGGAATGGACTGACCAATGCCTTCTGGCTGATTTATGAGTCTGATGCAGAATGGAATCAGAGGCACGAGAGCGCATCAGGTTACCTCTTGAAACATCAACGCGAAGAAGACCCAATCCTAAGGTTCCCTACGACCCATTATTCTGAGATCGATATCGAGATCGTGAAAGCCGCGGAGCATTGGCCAGCAAGTTCTTATGGCAATCGAACACGACCTGAATTCGACTTATCGGCCAATAATAAGAGCATTGTGGTCGCAGCGACCAACTGGG
>JAQCAN010000188.1 GCA_027621335.1 Bacteroidota bacterium | reverse complement strand
TATCATGGCCGAAGACAACAAAGTCATTTTCTCAATGGTGAAGGTCAATAAGACCACCGCCCAGAACAAAGTCATCCTCAAGGACATGTACCTGAGCTTCTTCTACGGAGCCAAGATCGGTATCATCGGTCTCAACGGTTCCGGTAAGTCCACCCTCATGAAGATCATCGCGGGGATAGAGAAGCAATTCCAAGGCGAGGTCGTGTGGAGCAATGATGGCTACACCGTGGGCTACTTGCCACAGGAGCCTCAGCTAGATCCTACCAAGACCGTGAAGGAGATCATCCAGGAAGGGGTGCAGGAGACCATGGACATCCTCAAGGAGTATGAGACCATCAACAACTCCTTCATGGACGAAGAGATCCTGAACGACCCTGATAAGATGAACAAGCTCATCGAGCGCCAGGCCAAAGTGCAGGACAAGATAGAAGCAGCCGGAGCATGGGACATAGACAGCAAGCTGGAACTCGCCATGGATGCACTGCGCACGCCCGATGGCGATGCCATGATCACCAACCTCAGCGGAGGAGAGCTCAGGCGTGTGGCCCTCTGCCGATTGCTCCTCTCCGAGCCTGACGTCCTGCTCTTGGACGAGCCTACGAACCACTTGGATGCGGAGAGCATCGATTGGTTGGAGATGCACCTGCAGCAGTACAAAGGCACCGTCATCGCAGTCACGCACGACCGTTACTTCTTGGACAACATCGCTGGATGGATCCTGGAGCTGGACCGCGGAGAAGGCATTCCATGGAAAGGGAATTACACCGGCTGGTTGGAGCAGAAGAGCAAGAAACTCCGAGAGGAGGAGAAGCAGGAGAGCAAGCGCCAGAAAGTCTTGGAGCGAGAGCTGGAATGGAGCCGCATGTCCCCTGCCGGAAGACGCAGCAAGAGCAAGGCCCGATTGAGCAATTACGAGAAGATGCTCAGCGAGGACACCAAGTCCAAAGAAGCACGCCTCCAGATCCCAATCCCTAACGGACAGCGACTGGGGAGCAAAGTCATCGAATTCGAAGGCGTGAGCAAGGGCTTTGGCGACCGCCTCTTGATCGACAACCTCAGCTTCGCCCTTCCCCCAGCGGGCATTGTAGGCATCATAGGTCCCAACGGAGCGGGTAAGACCACCCTCTTTCGCATGATCATGGGCGAGGAAACCCCTGATGAAGGCACCATCACCCATGGGGATACCGTGCAGATCGGTTATGTGGACCAGACCCATGCCGACCTGGACCCCAATAAGACCGTATGGGAAGTCATCTCAGGCGGCAATGAGCAGGTGGAGATTGGCGGTGAATTGTTCAATTCCCGCGCTTATGTCTCCAAGTTCAATTTCTCAGGTGGCGACCAAGGCAAGAAAGTAGGCGTACTCTCAGGAGGAGAACGCAACCGCCTGCACCTGGCCATGACCCTGAAGACAGAGGCCAACGTGCTCCTCTTGGATGAGCCGACCAACGACATAGACGTGAACACGCTCCGTGCCTTGGAGGAAGGGATAGAGGGCTTTGCGGGCTGTGCCGTGGTCATCTCCCACGACCGATGGTTCCTGGACCGCATCTGTACGCATATCCTGGCCTTTGAGGGCGACTCCCAGGTCTACTGGTTCGAAGGGGGCTATAGCGAGTATGAGGAGAACAAGAAGAAGCGCATGGGCAATGCCGCTCCGAAGCGATTGAAGTATAAGAAGTTGGTGAGGTAGATATTTACCCCCTTAGCCCTCCGAGAGGGGGGATTGTTGAAGTAGGAGTTATATTAATGCCCTCGCCAACCCCTAGCCCCATTCTGGGAAAGGCCACATTGAATACTCAGTGTGGCCTTTTCTTTTGATTCGATCCACTCTGGGCCGATAATGCCCAATGCATTGTTCAGATCCGATGAGCTTTTGATCGGAGTGAGCGATCCATACCCTTATTATTGAACAGATAAATCACCCTGTTCATGTTGACCAAAGACGAACAATCCAATCTCCGCAGCGATCTCTTCCGGCATCTGGACGGTATCGTGATCAGCCCTGCAGCTTTTGTCCTTCATCGTTCTGGACTCTTAGAGTATGTATTGAGCAAGGGCAGCACTACTCTTTCCGAACTGAGCGAAAAATTCAAGGCCAACGAAGGTTATTTGAATGTAGGACTCAGGTTATTCTGTTCTCAAGGTTGGCTGGACCAAGAAGTGGATAACGAGAAGGACATCATCACCTTCTCCATCAATGAAAGGAGTGCGACTGCCTTTGAATCTGCTCCTGCGTATGAAGGAGTCTTCCTGCTCATGCAAATGGGTGATAAATACCATGATCGGAAATTCGAAGTGGAACCATTCCTAGCCTTGGAGAAGCTCTTCCAAAAGTTCAAGACCGATATGGGAATGGCGCCCTCAGAGGATGCCGGGAAAGAAAGGATCCGACAGCAGATCCTAAAGCATATCGAAGGAGTCATCCTCGGCCCTACCCTGGTGAAGTTGGCCATGAGCGGGATGTTCCATAAGTACTTCATGCAGGCCAGCTTCAAGGCCGAGGAGTTCCATCAAGATGCTGAGAACTTCGAGCGACTGCTGGACATCCTGACCCATTTCGGCTGGTTCCAGAAGAAGGAACGCACCTACCGCTTCACCGATAAAGGCCTCTTTTTCGCAAGAAGGGCCAGTGCCTATGGAGTCACGGTGAGCTACCTACCCACCTTGAGGAAGCTGGACCACCTCATCTTTGGAGATGCATTGGCTGCCAAGCGCAGTGGAGATGAACACCGCGAAGGGCATGTAGACCGAGCCATGAACGTGTGGGGAAGTGGTGGCGCTCATGCGGCCTACTTCAAAATTGTGGATGAGATCGTGATTGAGCTTTTCAACCGCCCGATAGAGGAACAACCGAAAGGCATCTTGGACATGGGGTGTGGCAATGGCGCCTTCATCGAGCATCTGTATCATGTCATCGAGAGCAGGACACGCAGAGGAGAAATGTTGGAAGAGCATCCGCTCATCTTAGTGGGCGCTGACTTCAATGAGGCTGCGCTCAACATCACCAAGGCCAATCTTATCCAAGCCGACATCTGGGCCAAGGTGGTCTTTGGAGATATCGGTGATCCCACAGGCCTGGCCCATCAGCTTATGGATGACTATGGGATAGCATTGGGCGATCTCCTGAATGTGAGGACCTTCTTGGACCATAACCGCATGTGGAAAGCACCACAGCATATCGATGAGGACAGAGTGAGTTCTTCAACAGGAGCTTATGCCTTTGAAGGAAAGCGCATCAAGAACAACCTCATTGAAGATTCCTTATTGGAACACTTCAAGGCTTGGAGGCCATTTGTAGAACGCTTCGGTCTGCTTCTCATCGAATTGCACACTGTGGATCCGAGCTTGGTAGCTGAAAACCTTGGCAAGACCCCAGCCACAGCCTATGACGCCACGCACGGTTTCTCAGACCAATACATTGTGGAGGTCGATGTATTTCATAAGATCCTCAAGGAATCAGGGCTCATGTTGGATAAGGCGCGCTTCAGGAAATTCCCTGATAACGGAATTGCGACAGTGACCGTTAATCTGTTCAGAGCAGAGTGAAGGAACCAGCTCACAGGCATCGTTAAGCGGCTTCCACCTATCTTCACAGTACTATGAAAAGAGCCATTTGGAATGGGCAGACCATTGCCCAAAGCGATAAGACAGTAATGATCGAGGGCAATGCGTACTTCCCTGCCGACTCGGTCAAGAAAGAATTCCTCACAGCGAGTGATACGCATACCACTTGCCCATGGAAAGGAGTTGCGTCCTACTATTCCATAAAAGTGCATGACCAAGTGAATAAGGATGCTGCTTGGTACTACCCTAAGACATCTGACATGGCAAAATCCATCGAAGGATACATCGCCTTCTGGAAGGGCGTGAAGGTGGAGGAAGTGGCCGCTGTTTGAATCCGCTCCCTTCAAATAAAAACTGATATGTTATGAACACATTGACTTGGAAAGACGTTATCCATTTTGCCACCGTGGGATCTCCAGCACCTGATGGGCGAGTAGAGAAGCCTGAAGAGGAATGGAAGGCTCTCTTAGATCCTGAGACATTCCGCATTACCAGACTCAAAGGCACTGAACGTGCTTTCAGTGGTGAACATTGCAGCAGCCATGAAGCTGGTAAGTATAACTGCATCTGTTGTGGAACCCCCTTATTCGATTCTACTATCAAGTTCGAGTCCGGCACGGGCTGGCCGAGCTTCACTCTACCCATTCAGGAGAATGCCATCAAATATGAGAAGGACATCTCCTATGGAATGACCAGGGTGGAGGTGATGTGCAATACCTGTGATGCGCATCTAGGTCATATCTTTCCTGACGGCCCTGCTCCCAGCGGCCTCCGTTATTGCATCAATTCAGAGTCCATAGACCTGGAAAAAGTTCAAGTCTGAGGAAATTCTTCTTCTTGCCATGCAACCTTTGTGGATGACTGTGTCTTTGAGCTATAAATCATTTAAGCCAACGACATGCGTATCCTTAGTTTTCTTCTAGCTATTTATTCTTTCATCCTTCTCAGTTCATGTGACAAGAACGACTGTATACGGGGAGAAGGCCCTGTAATTTCGGAGACCCTCTTCGCCCCAGATTTCGATGGAGTGAGAGTCAATGGTAATCTAGACGTCTTCATAGAGCATGGGGACACACAGGAGGTTATCGCTATTGGTCATCCGAACATCATCGATAGACTGAGATTGGATGAAGTCGGAGACATCCTCATCATTGAATTGGAAAACGATTGCTATAGAGATTATGAATTGGCAATCTACATCACCACTCCTACTATCGAACGGGTGGAACTGGATGGCTCTGGGATGGTGGATATTGCTCCGATGGAGAACGAGACGGACCTTAGCCTTGAGCTCAACGGTTCAGGTGACATACAGTTCCAATCTTTCACGGGGGTCGTTAACCTCAGCGTGGAGATAGACGGCAGCGGCACCGTGCGTGGATTCGATGCCTTCCCTGATCTGGTGAATCTGGATATCGACATCGAAGGCAGTGGGGACTACCGCGGATTCGATGTCATCACGGAGAATTGTA
>JAQCAN010000187.1 GCA_027621335.1 Bacteroidota bacterium | reverse complement strand
AATAGTATCAGTACCATGCTCGTGGAAGGGGATTTGGGTAAAGTCCTGCCGATCCATCAAGCCATTGATGTAAGAGCGTACGAAACCCTTTCCCTAACCTTGAGGCGAAGTAGATTCCATCAGCGTTATGCCATCCCAGGGCTTGTCCCTGACCGGGTGGATACCATCCCTTATTCTGTCCTATTGATCGACACGGTGCTGGCTTCACAGCCACTTTGGACCATAGAACGCTCGTCATACGCTTTGAAGGAAGGGGTGATGGCGGAGATGATGGCTCGGTCCTGATCACGGCCTCGTATTTGTACCTTCGACCTCCTGAAAGAAAACAGAGTTATGGCCAACAGCATTTTGATCATCGATGACGAGAAACCCATCCGCGGAACCCTGAAAGAGATTCTCGAGTACGAGAAGTATGAGGTGGACGAGGCTGAGGATGGCGTGAAAGGTCTGGAACTCATCGGGAAGAAGCGCTATGACATCATCCTTTGTGACATCAAGATGCCTAAGATGGATGGCATGGAGGTCCTCGGCAAATTGCGTGAGCAAGGGGTGGATAGCCCCGTGGTCATGATCTCAGGCCATGGCAATGTAGAGACGGCTGTAGAGAGCTTGAAGAATGGGGCCTTCGACTTCATCCAGAAACCTCTGGACCTGAACCGTGTGCTGGTCACTATACGCAACGCCATGGACCAATCCACACTGGTGGAGGAGACCAAGGTCCTGAAGCGTAAGATCAATAAGAAACTGGGCAGTGACATCATTGGGGAAGGCAAGGCCATTCAGGACATCAAGGCCATGATCGCCAAGGTGGCCCCTTCAGATGCCAGAGTGCTCATCACCGGTGGTAACGGAACAGGAAAGGAACTGGTCGCCCGTCAATTACATGAGCAGAGCGCACGATCAGCCGCGCCTTTTGTAGAAGTGAACTGTGCCGCCATTCCTTCGGAGTTGATAGAGAGCGAGCTCTTCGGCCATGAGAAGGGCGCCTTCACCTCGGCCATCAAGCAGCGTCAAGGAAAATTCGAACAGGCTGATGGAGGCACCCTCTTCCTAGATGAGATAGGGGACATGAGCCTCTCCGCCCAAGCCAAAGTCCTGCGTGCCTTGCAGGAGAATAAGATCAGTCGCGTAGGAGGTGATAAAGACATCAAGGTGAATGTGCGCATCTTGGCCGCCACCAATAAGGACTTGAAGAAGGAAATTGCTGAGAGTAGATTCAGAGAAGACCTCTATCATCGCTTGAGCGTCATCCTCATCCATGTCCCTTCTTTGAATGAGCGCAAGGAGGATATCCCCGCCTTGAGCGAGTTCTTCTTGGAAAAAGTGGCCGAAGAGTATGGCCAGCCCAAAAAGAAGATCTCCGCAGCTGCCATCAAGGCGCTACAATCTTATGACTGGACTGGGAATATCCGTGAGTTGCGCAATGTCATCGAGCGCTTGGTCATCCTGGGAGGTGAGGAGATCAGCGATAAGGATGTCAAGGATTACGTTACCCACAAATAGATCATTCGAAGGCCCTTCCTTCTTTCATTTCTGAGCGAAGAATTGACTTCACAGAATCATCGGCTGGATTTTATTTCTGCATAATATTCAGGTAATCAATGAGTTAAAAATTTGGCACGGGATTGGTTTATATCCAATCGTTAAACGTTAAAACTCAATTACCATGAAAGAGCTCAAGAAAAGATACCTCGAAGCCAAGAACAAAGCGATGGAACTTATGCAAGCTGGAAGGATCTCAGAATACATCGCCCACCTAGTTACGGTTCAGGACCTTAGACTCCAGTTGATGAACTCAGCAGTGAGAGGCAACGGATGAGAGTGAACCACAGAAAATACATCATACCAAAGTGAACCCCTTCAGAAAACGGAGGGGTTTTTTTATGCCAAGAAACGCATCAGGATATCGGCCACGGTCCGGTCATTGGCTAAGCGCGGCACCTTGTTCTGTCCTCCCAGCTTTCCACGCTCGCTCATCATGGCCTTGAAACCTCCTTCCTTCATCGGCCTGATGACCAGCGGTCTCAGGACATGCCCATGGATAAGGTCTTTGTAATAAGGGTTCCTGCGGATAAGTGCCTCATCCAGTTGCTTCGCAAAGGCAACCATGCTCTGAGGCTCTGTGGAGAACTCGATGAACCATTCATGGTAAGGAAGCCCTTCAGTGGGTGTCACTTGCGGAGCCAAGTGGAACTCCGTGACGCTGCAAGCCGTGGCCTCCATCACTTCCTCCATCGCACTTTCCACTTCTTCAGCGATGACATGCTCTCCGAAGGCGGAGGTGAAATGTTTCAAACGTCCTGAGACGACCAAGCGATAAGGATCCTTGGAAACGAAACGCACGGTATCTCCAATGTTATAGCCCCACAGCCCTGCTACACTGTTGATGATGAGAACATAGTTGCGGTCCAATTCCACATCCTTCAACCAGACTCGCGTTGGTGATTCATCATGGAATTCCTCAACAGGGATGAATTCATAGAACATTCCCGAATTGCACTCTAGGAGCAGTCCTTTCTCTTTCTGACTGTCCTGGTAGGCGAAGAAACCTTCAGAGGCGGGGAAGAGCTCGATGCTCGGAATCTCCTTGCCGATGAGTTCCTTGAAACGCTGCTGGTAAGGAGCAAAGTTCACTCCGCCATACACGAAGAGCTGGAAATTCGGGAAGACCTCAATGACACTCTTCTTGCCAGTAAAAGCTAAGAGCTTTTCGAAGTACATCTGTACCCAACTAGAAATTCCGCTTATGAGGCGCAGGTCTTGACCTACGGTTTCCTCTACGATAGCGTCCACTTTACTTTCCCAATCCTCTATCAGATTGGTCTTCAAACTGGGGAGGCGGTTGGTCTGTAGATAAGCCGGGACATGATGGGCCGTGATGCCTGAGAGCCTGCCTATGCTGAGTCCGTTCTTCTCTTCCAAGGCGGGACTGCCTTGCAGAAAGATCATCTTTCCATCCACAAAATCAGCGTTCCCCGTCTCATCGATATAGGAGAGAAGGGCCATCTTGGCCGAACGGATATGGAAGGGCATGCTCTGCCGTGTGATGGGGATGTACTTGGCCCCAGCAGTGGTGCCGGAGGTCTTGGCCAAATACTGCGGGCGCCCCGGCCACAGGACATCATCTTCACCCTTAAGGACCCGCTCCACATAGGGGAGAAGGCCTTCATATTCTCTGATGGGAATGGAGGATTTCCAAGAAGCGTAGTCGGTGATGGATTCAAGGCTGTGGTCCTTTCCGAAAGCGGTCCCAGCAGCCTTTTTAAGCAGATAGTGCATCCATTTCTCTTGGGTCTTCAAGGGACGGCTGGTCCAGGCTTTTCTGCGTTGAACCATGAATCGTGCATAGGGCTTACTGAGGGCCGCTTTGATGCTCATGGTTCAGGATCAATTGAAGAGGATGTATTGCTCAGGGTCCAATCCATCTCCTCGGTACCATAGCTCTAAGTGAAGATGAGGTCCATCGCTGAGCTCCCCGCTGCTCCCGATGATGGCGATGGACTCCCCAGCTTTCACCATGTCTCCTGTTTTCTTCATCAGTACCGAGTTATGCTTGTAGATGCTCACTAGGTCATCCACATGCTGTATGGCGATGACATAGCCCTCATTGGCCGACCACGTGCTGAGCACTACGGTGCCATCCAAGATACTTTTGATGACGGTATTATCAGGAGCGACCACATCCACACCCAAGTGTTCTGTGGCGATATTGAAGGAGCTAGTGACTGTTCCTCGCAAGGGAGAGAAGAAGACCAAGGTGGATAAGGCAGCCATAGTGCCTCGACTCTCAGTGTTCTGGAAATTCAAATTGTAGCGTTCCTCAGCCGCTACTTCGGCACGAAGGGCAGAATCTTTCACGGAGGGATTGAAGTCCAGATTCTTCCACTCTGCTTCAGTCTTGCCCGATGCAGTGGCCTCTTCTATTCCATCAGGAGAAATCTCTCCTTTCAGGACACTAAGGACACTCTTCAAGTAGAGATCTTTTTGTTGCAGGTCTTCTTCCATGAGCTCAGCACGTTGGAGGGCACGTTTTGCTTCCTTTTTCGCTTGTGCATCGGAGTACCCGGGGATGAGCTCTTTGGCAGGTGTGTAGACGATGATGCTGAGGATGATGACCGTCAATAGAATGCTGGAGGCTGCAATGGCGGTGAGCACATTGAGACGGGATAGCTTGAAAGACATGCGCTCCTCGTAGGACTCATCATCCACGATGATGAGCCTGTACTTGTCTTTCAAGCGCTCTAAGAGTTTTTTGTCGCCCTTGAGTTTTGCCATGTGGCGAAGATAGGTACCTAATCGGTGGAATGAACTCGGAATAGTCGTGGATATTGGCCTTGGAGGAGCTTTTTTACCTCTATCCCAGATAATTGAAATATTTTCGCGGTTCTAGAGTTATAAGAGGTTGTAGAGATATATTTTGACTTCCATTCGTCCATATACGGCACGCATACTACTCCTCACTGCTATAGTGATGGCCTTCAGCTCATGCAACAGGGAGAAGAATAACTTCTTCAGCCGCTCCTATCATGGCACCACCACCCACTTCAATGGCTATTTCAACGCTAGGGAGGGCATGACGGAGGCCATCATTGGATTTGAGGATGGACTGCCCATCAATTGGGAGGAGCCCCTTCCGCTAGTCATCTTCCCCGATGAGCAGCAGTCAAGCTCACTTTTTCCTGCCATGGATAGGGGTATAGAGAAGTGCAGCAAAGTCATTCAGCGACATTCCATGCTCATCAAGAAGAAGGAATACAATGAGTGGATCGATGATTCCTATCTCCTCGTTGGTATCGCACATTTCTACAAAAGGAATTTCCTGGATGCTGAGGAGACCTTCAAATTCATAACTAAACAGTACAAGACCGAACCCATACGCCATGAGGCCAACCTTTGGTTGGCACGTCTGGCCATCCAACAGGCAAAGTACACACGTGCCACCTCCATCCTAGAGAAGTTGGAAGAGTCCAAGGACGAATTCCCGAAGGGTATGGAGCAGACCTTCTACGAGGTGTATACCGACCTGTTCATGAAACAAAGGGACTACCGCTTGGCCATAGATCAACTGAAGA
>JAQCAN010000186.1 GCA_027621335.1 Bacteroidota bacterium | reverse complement strand
TCTCACCTTGAAGACCCACTTTGCCAGGGCGGATTACTTGGCATTAGGATTTGGATATACAGTGAATTGATACTACACTTGAGGATAGGGAATAGATGGGAATGATCATCAACAATTTTTTGACTGCTGCTTCTACTAGGTATCTTCTGGTCAGTCTAGCTGCCTTGGCCATCGCCACTTTATTGACCTGGATAACACGAAAGGCCATTCGATATGCTATAGGAAAGCGTTGGGAGGATGGCGAAGAGGACGTGACACGTTTGAAGTTCCTCCAGAATAGCGTTTCGGCTATTTTCTTTGCTCTGGCCCTCGCCTACATATTCACGGAGATTCCAGCATTGCGCAATCTAGGTACGGCATTATTTGCAGGAGCAGGAGTCTTGGCTGCAGTCATCGGTTTCGCGTCTCAAAAGGCCTTCAGCAACATCATCAGTGGCATATTCATCCTTCTTTTCAGGCCTTTCAAGGTCGGGGATTCGGTCAATGTGTCCGGATGCACAGGAGTCGTAGAGGACATCACTCTCAGGCACACCGTGATACGGGATTATGAGAATAGAAGGGTAGTCATGCCCAATAGTGTCATCTCCGATGAGACGATAGTGAATAGCAACCTCAGTGACCTCAGGATCCGACAGATGGTCTTCTTCGGAATAAGCTATGACTAGGATCTGGACAAGGCGATCGCTATCATTGAAGAA
Organism: Bacteroidota bacterium; assembly: GCA_027621335.1. Taxonomy (GTDB): domain Bacteria; phylum Bacteroidota; class Bacteroidia; order Flavobacteriales_D; family JABDKJ01; genus JABDLZ01. The sequence goes on along the minus strand of JAQCAN010000186.1, from coordinate 4,394 downwards.
GAAGCCATGAACCATCCTTTATCTTATGATGGTCGTTCTACAGTAGAGATCAACGAGGATGAACCGGTAGTGGTCGTCAGGGTGACATCCTGGGATGATTCGGCTGTGATGCTCAGGGCGCAAGTCTGGACGGCTGGTATGGACCAAGGATTCGTATTGAAATGCGATCTTCTCCGTTCAGTCAAACTTCGCTTTGACAAGGAAGGCATCGAGATTCCTTTCCCACATCGCACTTTGGTCTTCAAGAACAAGTTGGAGACCCATGCTATTGCTCAGGAGTTGAAATAGGCGAAGATCTTCTTGGACAAAGCCGGCCCTACCACATTCTGCAGCTGCTCTTCATTGGCTTCCTTCACGTTCTTCACCGAACCGAAGTGATTCAAGAGTTTCTCAGCTGATGCATTTCCAAGTCCCGGGATCTCCGTCAATTGGGTGCCGATCGCTGCTTTGCTCCTGCGGTTGCGGTGATGTGTGATACCGAAACGGTGGGCCTCATTCCTGAGGTGCTGTATCAGTTTCAATGACTCACTGCGCTTATCGATATAGATGGGAATAGAGTCCCCTGGGAAATAGATCTCCTCCAACCGCTTCGCAATCCCGATCATGGTGATCTTCCCCCTTAGTCCCACAGCTTCCAGGCTTTTCAATGCCGAACTGAGCTGCCCTTTTCCTCCATCGATGATGATGAGCTGCGGCAGTTCGCTTCCTTCCTTCAAGAGCCTTCCGTAGCGCCTTTGGATGACCTCTTCCATAGAGGCGAAATCATCAGGCCCTTCCACGGTCTTGATGTTGAAATGGCGGTAGTCCTTCTTGCTTGGTTTGCCATTCTTGAAGACCACACAGGCTGCCACTGGGTGAGTGCCTTGGATGTTCGAGTTATCGAAACACTCGATGTGCACGGGTAGTTCGTTCAGCCTGAGGTCTTCCTTGACTTGGTTCAACACCCTTGAATAATGGGTCTCTGGATCCACCATGCGATCCTGTTTCCTGCGTTCCAAGATGTGATACTTGATATTTCGTTCAGCGAGTTCCAGCAAGCTCCGTTTGTCCCCCCGTTGTGGAATGTGCTGAATGACCTCAGCGCCTATGGGTTCAATCTGTATGGGTATGATGATCTCCGTGCTCGGTGAATCGCTCTCTTCACGCATCTTGACGATGGCAAAGTGCAGAAGCTCTTCCAAAGGTTCGTCCAATCCCGCTTTCATCTCTCGCACATGGCCATGGATCACGGCTCCATCCACCACCCGCAGGTAGCCGATGTAGATCTTCTTCATCTCCTGCCGTATGGCGTAGATCTCCGCATCCTTCACGGTGGGGCTCACCACGGTGGAGCTGCTCTGGTATTTCTTCAAGGCCTCCAACTTCAGTTTCAGGTCATGGGCCTTCTCGAACTCCAAGTCCTCGGCAGCTTGGTTCATGGTCGCTTCCAGGTTCTCAATAACTTCTCTGGTGTTCCCTTTGATGATCTTCCGTATCTGCTTGATGCCATCCATGTAGTCCTCCTCGCTCTGCAGCCCCTCACATGGCCCTTTGCAATTCCCGATGTGGTATTCCAGGCAGACCTTGAACTTTCCAGCAGCGATATTCTTCTCGGTTAGGAGAAAATTGCAGGTTCTGAGCGGATAGAGTTGAGTAGCTAGGGAAAGCAGGGTCTTCATGAGCTTCACGGAGGCATAAGGCCCGAAATACTCGGAGCCATCATTGACCTTGTTTCGTGTGGAGAAGATCCTTGGGAAAGGCTCTTTTTTCAAACAGAGCCAAGGGAAGGTCTTATCGTCCTTCAGTAAGATATTATAGCGCGGCTTGAATTCCTTGATGAGGTTGTTCTCTAGCAGCAGGGCATCCTGTTCACTCTCCACTTCCATGTACTCCAAGTCCTCGATGCGCCTGACGAGCATGCGGGTCTTGCCATTATGCTGGCTATTCTCATTGAAATAGCTTTTCACCCGATTCCTGAGCTTCTTGGCCTTGCCCACATAGATGACTTTTCCATCAGCATCCTTGAATTGGTAGATACCGGGACGGTTGGGGAGGCTATTGATCTTTTCGCTGAGTTCCATTGGGCTATCGAAATCCAAAGTTATGGCTATTCATGGCTTCAAGGATCTTAACTTTGCGTCCATGGTAGAGTACGTCATTTTGGTCAACGAGAACGATGAGCCACAAGGGCTGATGGAGAAGATGGAGGCGCATGAGAAAGCGCTCCTTCACAGGGCCTTCTCTGTTTTCCTTTTCGATTCAGAAGGACGCATGCTCATCCATCAGCGGGCGATGGAGAGACCGACTTGGAAGCGGCCACACGCAGGTTGAAGGAGGAGATGGGCATCCAATGCGACATCAAGGAAATGTTCAGCTTCATCTATAAAGCTGAGTTCGACCATGGCCTGACTGAGCATGAACTGGACCATGTCTTTATCGGCACCTATGAAGGGGAGATCCACCCTGACCCGGCTGAGGTGATGGATTGGAAGTACATCACCATCGAAGAACTCCTACAGGATATTGACACCCAACCAGAGTCCTACACGGCTTGGTTCAAGATTGTATTGCCTAGGCTGTTGGAAGAGCGGGAGGGGTTGTAAAGGCAAGGGCTTTGCTATTTTGAGTGTTTTTCTGCCTATTGGAATCCATTTACTATACCCTATCTTAATTTAAGAAATATAATAATATCTTTATGATAAGACCCTACTATTTAAGATATGGGTGATTATCTTAAATAATATGTATCTTTGATAAAAAGGCATCGATGAAAGGTTTTAAATCAGGAAGGTTTATCAACCAAGGAACATTTAGGAGCTTCTTTCCAGAAGAAGTGAATCGTCAATGGTTAATTGACGACATGGAACTAATTGACCTATTAAGTAAGGCGGACAGGCAACTCGGGCGATTGGACATGTACTCTGAATACATTCCAAATATCGATTTGTTTATAAGCATGCACGTTATAAAAGAGGCGACTCAGTCGAGTAAAATCGAAGGCACCAAGACCAACATCGAGGATGCCTTGCAAGACAAGGAGGACCTTTCTGAAGAGAAACGAAACGACTGGGAAGAGGTTCAGAACTACATCTCGGCATTGAACAAAGCTGTTTTATCACTAGATGAGATTCCATTGTCATCGAGATTAATAAAGCAAAGTCATGAGGTGCTCTTGAGTGGAGTTAGAGGAAAACACAAAATCCCAGGTGAGTACAGAACGAGTCAAAACTGGATTGGCGGAGCTTCAATTGCAGATGCAGTCTTTGTTCCTCCTCCTCATTCTGAAATATCTCGGCTAATGGGGGACCTGGAAAAATTCGTACATAATGAAGAAATACTCTTCCCAGAGTTGCTAAAAATTGCCTTGATTCACTACCAATTCGAAACAATCCATCCATTCTTGGACGGTAACGGACGCGTTGGCAGATTGATGATAACACTCTATCTCGTAGAGAAGGGCCTTTTGAAAAAGCCAATCCTCTATTTGTCCGACTTTTTCGAACGCAACAGAAAACTATACTACGACAACTTAATGAATGTCAGAACTCATAATGATATCAAGCAATGGTTCAAATTCTTTCTTGTTGGGGTAATAGAAACTGCAAAGAACAGCATCGCTACTTTCGATAGTATCTTAAAACTTCAGAAAGAAGTGGACGAAAAACTTCAGACTCTAGGTGCAAGAACAAATAATGGCCGAGCGATACTCAACAGGCTGTATCAACATCCATTCGTTGATGCTCAGAGTGTTGCGAAGACTGCAGAAATCTCACCCCCTTCAGCCTACAAACTGATTGCTGATCTCGAAGAACTGAAAATCATCAAGGAGTATACTGGTGTGAAACGAGGAAAGAAATATTGGTTCTATGATTATATCCAGTTGTTCAAATAGAGCACTCCAAGAAAAAGTATCAAACCATTACCTTGCATATGGCACTACGCAGCACTTGAGGTTATAGAGGCTTACTTTAACGTATCTCGGTGAATACCATTGGTCACGTTGCAGCAAACAGTACATTAAAGGAACACCATGGCTCTTCGGATTGATTTTTCTAAGATTCTTCTGTTATATCGCTTGGAACAACATGAGCATTCCGGTAGTATTCTTAGGGGAAACAACTCAAACAAAGGCTTTGTTGATAGACTATGATATGGGATATGGATTAAGAGGAAAAGGCTATGTTCAAATTGGAACTTTAGCCTACGAAAATGAAGACAGTACAATCTTTATTCGTACAAGACTTGACCCAAAAGTGGGTAAGAGATCTATTGGGTCTCAAGTGTACCTCACCCATTCAGTCTCCAATCCAAGGAAATTTCGAATTGATGGATATTTCGAAGATGTAGGCTATTGTGAGCAGGAGTCATTCTATCGAATAGTAAGAGGCAAGTCCATAGAACTCACTACCTGCAAT
>JAQCAN010000185.1 GCA_027621335.1 Bacteroidota bacterium | reverse complement strand
TTCTTGCTCCCACTTATCTGTGGCATTTTCCTCATCGAAAACCTCTCGGTGATGATACAGGTCAGCTGGTTCAAATACACCAAGAAGAGATTCGGAGAAGGCAGACGCATCTTCAAGATGGCCCCTCTCCACCACCACTATCAGAAACTGGGAATGCACGAGGCGAAGATCGTCTCACGATTCTGGATCGTGGGCATCATGCTGGCCGTCATCACCTTGGTCACACTGAAGATCAGGTGACATGGCAAGACTGACGGTCCTCGGTGCTGCTGAGAGTGGAATAGGCGCTGCGCGCCTAGCGAGAAAATATGAATGGGAGGTCTTGGTTTCAGATGCGAAATCCATAGACCAGAAGAGGAAGGACGTTCTTTATGTAATAGGAGCCCAATGGGAAGAAGGGGGACACGGTGATCGGGTCTATGAAGCCGATCTCATCGTGAAGAGCCCTGGAATTCCAGACACGGCCAAGGTCATTCAAGAGGCGATGTCCAAAGGCATCGAGGTCATCTCGGAGATCGAGTTCGCCAGTCGCTATACCAAAGCTCGTGTCGTGGCCATCACTGGCAGCAACGGGAAGACCACCACCACCAATCTCATCCATCACATCCTCATCAAGGACGGTCAGGATGCAGTGATGGCAGGTAATGTAGGACGCAGCTTCGCAGATGCATTGGCTGAACGCGACCCGGACATCTTCGTGCTCGAGGTGAGCAGTTTCCAGTTGGACGGCATCAGCACCTTCAAGCCGGATGTCGCTATCCTCTTGAATGTCACACCGGACCATCTGGACCGCTATGAAGGCCAGATGGAACTGTATGCGGCCGCCAAATTCCGCATAGGAATGAATCAAGGTCCTGAGGACTATTTCATCTACTGCGATGATGACCCTGTTATCCTGGAAGGGCTCCGAGAACACACTATCCAAGGCCACCGCTTGCCTTTCTCCATTCAACACGGACTGGAAGAAGGCGCTTGGTTGGATAAGGACGAGATACGATTTGAACTGAACACACAACACAAAACTAAACTGAACACTATGTCGATCTATAACCTAGCACTGCAGGGAAAACACAACATCTACAATTCGATGGCTGCAGGAGTGGCTGCACAGGTCCTAAGGGTAAGGAGTGAATCCTTACGGGACAGCCTCAGCGACTTCCGCAATGTGGAACATCGCTTGGAATATCTCGGCAAGGTGAATGGGATAGAATACATCAACGACTCTAAAGCCACGAACATCAATGCCACTTGGTTCGCCTTGGAGAGCATGAACAATCCTACAGTATGGATTGTGGGAGGCGTGGATAAGGGGAATGACTATTCCCAACTCCTTGAACTAGTGAAAACCAAGGTGAAGGCCATCATCTGTCTGGGAACTGATAACACGGAGATCATAGAAGCATTCAAAGATGTGGTGCCTCATATCGTGGAGACCAGTAGTGCAGCCGAGGCAGTGACTCAGGCCAGTTATGTCGCCCGCAAGGGAGATACAGTCTTGCTTTCACCTTGTTGTGCAAGTTTTGACCTTTTTGAGAACTACGAAGAACGTGGAAGACTGTTCAAGCGAGCAGTGAAAGCCCTTTGATTTATACGCAACACTAAAAACACACCGTCATGTATACAACTAAGCTTGACCCTACGCAGATCAGTGCCTTGACAGATAGGTTGCTCACCGCAAGGAAGAACAATCTGAAGCAGGTCCTAGAGATCGAACATCGATTGGAGACCGTCCTGGAAAAGGATGGCGTGGAGTATTTGAACGACAGCAAATCGACTGATATCACAGCTACCATGTACTCCTTGGTCTGCATGGACCGCCCATTAGTATGGTTGCTCAGCTGTATCGAGGGATATGAGGATTTCACCGAATTGATCCCTTTGGTGAGAGACAAGGTGAAAGCCATCTTCTACGCTGGAAATGAAAACGATTTGTTAGTCGAAGACATGATCAATGAGGTGGAGCTGATCCAGCAATGCGGGAACATGGAGGAGTTGGTCAAAGAAGCTCAGGCCTATGCAGAAGCCGGAGATACCGTGCTCTTTTCACCTTCCTCTCCCTCTAATGATCTCTACGGATCCTACAGAAAGAGAGGGGAAGAATTCAGGAAGTGCGTCAGAGCACTTTGAACCTTTGACATTAACCATCAAGACCTCACATAATGAAGAAGACATTCACCATCCATAAGGGAAAAAAGAGCCAAGTCGATGATTTCATCCATGCGCGCAAACGCATGTTGGAAGAATTGAATCAGGTGCAACATCGCCTTGAAGAGGTGGATGAGATCCACTCTGTGGTCTATGTCAATGATAGCAGCGCGACCTCTGTCATGGCTACAGTGGATTCCTTGAGATGCATCCCTGACCCTGTGGTATGGATCTGTCAGGCCACTCCATATGACCGTGATTTCATCTTGATGAGCAATATCGTGAGGCATAAGGTGAAGGCCATCGTCATGTGTGGTAAGGAAGCCCAGGATGTGAAGTCGGCCTTGGAAGGCGCAGTGGATAGCATCACCAGCTGTGAGAACTTGGCTAGTGCTGTCAAGGTGGCTTCTGAAGTGGCCCTAGCCGGTGACGTGGTCCTTTTTTCTCCCACCTGTGCTCCTGGGAATCAATTCACTGATGTGGCAGAACGCGGGGACCTCTTCCGCACTTTAGTTACTGAACTGAGGAATTCAAACGCAAAGTGAAAGATAAGATATTCCTATATCTCCAAGGCGACCGAATCATTTGGGTCATCGCCATGATCCTAGGGCTCGTCTCCATCCTTGCTGTGTACAGTTCCATTTCCTCCTTGGCCTACAAATACCAAGAAGGGAACACCTTCTATTTTCTGCTGAAACATCTCGTCATGATGGTGGCCGGATTCGCCATCATGTATGGCGTCCATCGCATGCCCCACCGCTACATCTATCGCATTTCGCAATTGATGATATGGGTCTCTGCTGGACTCTTGCTGTTCACCTTGCTGTTCGGGTCCAATATCAATGCGGCCAGCCGTTGGCTCACCATTCCTGTCATCAATCAGAGTTTCCAGACCTCTGACTTGGCCAAGATTGTATTGGTCGCTTATGTGGCCAGGCTTTTAAGTCGAAACAATGAGAACATCAAGGATTTTAAAACAGGCGTGCTGCCTGTTCTCCTTCCCATCGTCATCATCTGTGGACTCATCTTGCCAGCGAACTTCTCTACTGCCTTCCTTTTATTCGGTACCTGTCTCATCCTCATGTTCATCGCTGGGGTGAGGCTGCTCCATCTCTTCGCGATCCTAGGGAGCGGGGTGATGATCTTCGTGCTGCTATTGGCCGCTTCAACGGTCATGCCTGAGTTGCTCCCTAGGGTCAACACATGGAAGAGTCGCATCCTTTCGTTCTCTGAGACTGAGGAGGCTACTGGGACCGAGAACCAGATTCAAAGGAACTATCAGGTGGAAATGGCGAAGATCGCCATCCACCGAGGAGGACTCTTGCCCAATGGGCCCGGAAAAGGAACCTCGAGGAACTATATGCCGCATCCTTATTCCGATATGATCTTCGCATTCATAGTTGAAGAGTACGGTAGCCTACTCGGAGGGTTGGGTTTGCTCTCGCTCTATATCATCCTGCTCTTTCGAGCCACTCGGAGAAGAAATTCAGCACCTACCTGGCTCTCGGCCTGGGCATGTTATTGGTGCTTCAAGCGCTATCCAATATGGCTGTGGCGGTCAATCTTGTCCCGGTTACTGGTCAGCCCTTACCCTTTGTGAGCATGGGGGGAACCTCTCTGTGGTTCACCTGCATCTCCTTGGGTATCATTCTCAGCATCAGTCGAGAGCAGAATCTTGGAAAGCACAAGCTCAGAACCCCTTCAGTCAATAGTTTTGCCTAAGGTCATCATCAGTGGCGGTGGTACGGGAGGACACATCTTCCCCGCGATAGCCATTGCCGATGCTCTGAAGCGAGAACACCCTGAGACGGAGATCCTATTCGTGGGTGCTGAAGGAAAGATGGAAATGGAGCGTGTTCCCCATGCCGGATACCACATCATCGGACTTCCCATCCGGGGCATACAACGTAAGTTGACCTTAAAGAACCTCAAAGTGCCTTTTCTACTTCTGAAGAGCCTTTGGATGGCCCGTTCCATCATCAAGGAATTCGGACCGCAGGTCGTTATCGGGGTGGGAGGCTATGCCTCTGGACCTTTACTTCGGATGGCGGCATGGATGGGCATTCCCACCATGGTCCAAGAGCAGAATTCCTACCCTGGAGTGACCAATAGATTACTGTCCAAGAAAGCCAAGAAGATCTTCGTGGCCTATGAGGAGATGGATCGGTTCTTTCCTAAGGAGAAAATCATCCTGGCAGGCAATCCCATTCGAAGGACCTCTGTCGACATCGAAGGAAAAAGGGCTAAGGCTGCTGAGTACTTTGGATTGGATGCGGCCAAGACCACTTTATTCTTTGTGGGTGGAAGTCTAGGGGCCAGGGTCATCAATCAGATGGTGGAATCCCTCCTCCCAATAGCGGAGGAGAAGGACCTTCAGATTTTATGGCAAACGGGTGGGAATGCCTTCTTCGACTTGAACGATAGACTGGGAAGGAATCTCCCCTCCACTATAAAGATGCTGAAGTTCATCGACCGCATGGACCTGGCCTATGCGATAGCAGATATGGTCTGCTCTCGAGCTGGCGCAATGTCCATCTCGGAGCTCTGTGTCATCGGCAAGCCGACCATCTTGGTGCCATCTCCTTATGTCTCGGAAGACCACCAGACCAAGAATGCCCAAGCGCTCACTCAGAAGGAGGCGGCCCTTCTGCTTCCTGAGAAACAGGCAGTCGAAGAGATAGCTGGACTCATCGTATCTCTTATCGAAGATCCATCGAGGATGAAGCATTTGAGCGAGAATATCAAAGCCATGGGAAGACCAGAGGCCGATGTGGATATCGCACATGAAGTGTTGAAATACATGGAAGCATGAATTGGCCGAAACACATCTACTTCGTTGGCATCGGTGGGATTGGGATGAGTGCATTGGCGCGCTTCTTCCACGCCCGAGGCCATGTGGTAGCTGGGTATGACCGAAGCGATTCTCCCTTGATTGAAGACCTGCGGAATGAAGGATTGGAGGTTCTT
>JAQCAN010000184.1 GCA_027621335.1 Bacteroidota bacterium | reverse complement strand
CCGAAAGCGTTCTTCCAGCCGAAACCTTGTTCCTCTATAGTAGCTCCTTCAGGCTCACGTCCTACGTACTTGCCAGGATCGGCAGCTCCGTGGGCTTTTCCGAAGGTGTGTCCACCTGCGGTGAGCGCTACGGTCTCGTAATCATTCATCGCCATTCGGCCAAAGGTCTCTCGGATGTCTCGTGCTGAGGCCAGCGGGTCTGGATTTCCATTGGGTCCTTCTGGATTCACGTAGATGAGTCCCATCTGAACGGCTCCAAGCGGATCTTCCAATTCTCTGTCCCCCTTGTAGCGCTCATCACCGAGCCATGAGGTCTCAGGTCCCCAGTAGATATCCTCTTCAGGTTCCCATACGTCTTCACGTCCACCTGCAAAACCGAAAGTTTTGAAGCCCATGGTCTCCAAAGCACGGTTACCCGCTAAGATCATAAGGTCAGCCCATGAGAGTTTCTTACCGTATTTCTGCTTGATAGGCCAAAGCAATCTGCGGGCCTTGTCCAAGTTGCCATTATCCGGCCAGCTGTTCAAGGGAGCGAAACGTTGCGTTCCTGAACCCGCGCCTCCACGTCCATCATGAATCCTATAGGTACCTGCGCTGTGCCAGGCCATACGGATGAAGAAGGGGCCATAATGTCCATAGTCAGCGGGCCACCAATCCTGTGAATCGGTCATTACCGCATCCACATCCTTGATGAGTTCTTTCATGTTGATGCTTTCGAACTCCTTGGCATAATCATAGCCCTCTCCCATGGGATTGGATAGGGAGGAGTGTTGACGAAGGATGTTCAATTTCAATTGGTTAGGCCACCAATCACGGTTGGCTATGCCTCCACCAGCACCCTGATTGAGGGTTCCGCTCATGAATGGGCACTTGGCTTCTCCATTGGAGCTGTGAGATGTTGTACTAGAATGTGTTTTACTTTCCATTGTATTGTAGAATCTAATTCTTCATTATCAGGCTTTGAATTTACCTATAAGTTGTGTGACGTAGAGCACATTCAAGACATCGACAGGCAACAATGCGCTACCTCTAAGGATTCAAGTCCTTGCAAATAGTCAGTCCAGCGAACTCCATTCTTTGCACACGACCAGCCTGTGCGAAATGGCCAAACGGCACGTCAAAAAGACCGCGTGACCTCTCCCTTCTGACCTGATAGCTCTGAGCACTCCGTCCAAGCCTTCAATGATCAATTGCATATCTTTAGAAACTACTACTGAAAGTGCGATGGAGATTTCTGCTATTGCATCCCGAAGCAGTTCACCAATTAATCCAAGATGATGTCGATAAAGAAACTTGGCGAATTTCCAGCCACGGCCATTTGCGGCAATGACATCAGTTCTTCTTGTCTTTATGTCTCCTCGTTGGCCATCCTCTATGCCGGCCAATATGCGTGGATCTCGCTGCTTATGGTAGCCGCTGTTCTCTTCTTATTCAGGAAGATCTATGGCGAGGTGGTGGGTGCGCTCCCTTTGAATGGAGGAGCGTACAATGCCTTACTGAATACCACAAGCAAGTCTATGGCCTCTATGGCTGCTACCCTGACCATCTTATCCTATATGGCCACTGCGGTGATCTCGGCCAGTGAGGCGATGCACTATGCGCATAGCCTCTGGTCAAGTTGGCCGGTCATGGCGGCTACCATCGGACTTTTGCTTCTTTTCATGGGCATCACCATTATAGGAATCGGGGAGTCCTCGCGAGTGGCGGTCATCATCTTTGTGTTTCATCTGGCTTCCATCACCATGCTCTCGCTTTTCTGCGGATGGTACATCATGAACAATGGCTTGGATGTATTTCACCAGAACAATCTCCTACCGACCGATGGAGGAGTCGCCAATGCCCTGTTCTTCGGATTCTGTGCAGCCATGCTCGGTATCTCGGGCTTTGAGAGTTCGGCCAACTTCGTTGAGGAGCAGGCGAAAGGGGTCTTCCCCAAGACCTTGAGGAACATGTGGATCGTGGTGAGTATCATCAATCCGCTGATGGCCTTTCTTGCCTTGGCCATCCTCCCTGTTGCTGAGGTGAATCTTCATCAGGAGACCCTTCTTTCCCATATGGGACAGCTTGCTGGAGGATCGCCCCTGTCCATCCTGATCTCCGTTGATGCGGCCTTGGTGCTAAGCGGTGCCGTGTTGACAGCCTATATCGGAGTTGGTGGATTGGTAGAGCGTATGACCTTGGACCGTATCCTTCCTCCCTTTTTCTTGAAACGAAATGGTAAAGGCGTCCCCTATCGCATCACTATGGCCTTCTTCCTGTTATGCGTGTCCATTTTGTACATCACCCATGGGAATCTAGGCGCCTTGGCCGGGGTGTACACCATTGCTTTTCTTTCCGTGATGATTCTTTTCGGAGTGGGCAACGTCCTTTTGAAGATCAGGCGTAAGAATCTACCACGACCTGAACAATCGACTTGGCCAGCGCTTCTTATTGCTATCACGGCAGTCATCGCGGCACTTATTGGCAATGCGATATTGAACCCTCACGATCTGGCCGTCTTCTTCGAATATTTCATTCCGACCATCCTGATCGTTTCCATCATGCTCAACCGGATAACCCTCTTGAAACTCCTTTTGAGGATCATCAGCTATGTCTTTAAACCCATACAGAATTTCGTCTATAAATTAGACAAACGCATCATCAAGCAGATCAACCGCATCAATGATCAAGAATTCGTCTTCTTCACCAAGAATGACGATGTCGCCACCTTGAACAAAGTCATGCTCTACATCACGCAGAACGAGCAAACGAGAAAGCTCAAGGTCGTATCTGTATTGGATGATACGGCCGAATTGACCGAGGGCTTCTTAAGGGACTTGGATGTCTTGGATAGGGAGTATCCCGAGATCAAGATTGAATTCGTCAATGTACCAGGACAATTTGGGCCTGCCATCATCAAGGATCTGTCGGAAAAATGGAAAATCCCCATCCACTTCATGTTCATAGGTTCACCTGAAGGCCGATTCCCTTATCGCATTGAGGAATTGGGAGGAGTAAGACTGATCATATGACAAGCAAGAACCAGAACATCCTACCTCCCAGACACTTTGCCAAAAGGGTTGTCAACTATACCTTGGCTTCCACTGCCATCATAGTCGTCTCACTGATGATCGGCATTCTGGGCTATCACTACTTCGGTGAGATCGGCTGTTTGGATAGTCTATACAATCCGAGCATGATCCTCACAGGGATGGGGCCTGTCAATGTCATGGAGGGTGATGCCGCCAAGTGGTTCGGGTCATTCTATGCCTTATTCAGCGGGGTCATCTTCTTGAGCACTGTGGCCATCTTCTTCGCTCCTTTTGCCCACCACCTTAGGCATCTGCTCCATGTCGACCTAGAAGGCGATCAATCTGATATTTGACATGAACCAAGAAGAGAATTTCCTCAAAGGACCCTCAAGCCGATGGAAGGATTTCATGGGGACCCTGCACATCGGATCCGAATTCATCAAGGGATTCCGTAAGTTCCATTTCCTAGGACCCTGTGTGACGGTATTTGGGTCAGCCAGGTTCACCGAAGAGCATCCATACTATGAGGAAGCTCGGGAAATAGGCCGCGCCTTCGCCAAACGGGGTTTCACCATCATGACTGGAGGAGGTCCAGGCATCATGGAAGCGGCCAACCGAGGCGCAAAGGATGTCAACGGGATATCCGTGGGTTGCAACATCAAATTGCCTGAGGAGCAACAGCCCAATCCCTACATGGATGAGCTCATTGGAATGGACCATTTCTATGTACGCAAAGTGCTTTTAGTGAAGTATTCCTATGCCTTCGTGGTCATGCCAGGAGGCTTTGGGACCATGGATGAACTCTTTGAGACCTTGACCCTGATCCAGACGAAGAAGATCGAAGGTTTCCCTGTGGTACTTGTAGGTAAACATTATTGGTCCAATCTCTTGGAACAGGTCCAGTCCTTCAAGGAGCATGGGACCATCTCAAAAGGAGATGACCATCTCTTCTGGCTGACGGATTCTCCCCGAGAAGCCCTGAATTATGTCATCTTGGCCTTAAGGGAGAAATATCAGCGAGATGAGTTGAAGGTCATAACCAAGAGAAAATGGTGGTTCTTCGAGTCGTTCACAAGGCCACCACATTTGAAACAGGTCCACACAATCGATCTAAGTAACTGATTATCATTTGCTTGTAATGGGCTCTCGCGGCTAGTTATCAGACTCTTCTCTGATTACGCTCTCACTTCAGGACCATCCCCCTTTTTATGAAATCCACCAGCAGATTATCCACCAGATCCTGACTCTCTCCTGTGAAATCATGGTGGATGACCTTACCATGATCCACCCAATTCCATATCGCATCGACATGATTCGATGACAAAGCGGGAATGACAGGCACACCCAAGTCTTTCAAGGCCAAGGCATTCAACTTCTGTTCATACTGGCCTTTCATAGGCACCACCATGAGTTTCTTGCCCAGATATAGGGCTTCTGCAGGCGTCTCGAATCCAGCTCCGGAGAGGACGCCTTCGCAATCCGCCATGGCTTGGATGAACAGTTCGCTATCGACCGGCCGGACAAATACGTTGCCGCTTTGATAGATGCGGTGGCTGTGTTTGGAGAAAACGTACCAGAACTTATGCGGAATCTGGTTCAGCACTTCTATGGTCTGTTCTTCACCATAAGCTGGCAAATACACCACATAATAACCCTTGTTCGTGGGATTCAAGTTCTTCACTTCTGGCCGGATTCGGGGACACCAGATGTTCTTGTCATACGGCTGGAAATGAAAGCCATGCTTGTGAGGACTGGGTGCATAGAATTTCAAAATTGCAGACCCGATGGGGTCAGCGATAAACGGACGTGGAGAATGCTTCGAAAGCAGGGCCGCCTGATGGCTCAGAGAATAACAGGGTACGCTCTTGATCAAAGAGGACCATGCCGAGACCGGCTCGAAGTCCGAAATGACCAGGTCGTAGTCCTTGACCGGCAGATCCTTGATCTCCTTGAATAACCTCGCCAGTGAGTTCCTTTTCCAAGTCTGCTTGTAGTCTATTCCCCCTTTCTTTCCAAAGATGAAACTCAGTCCGGCCAGTTTATACTTGATTGGAAAAGGCAACTGGATCTCACTCTGGGATCCTGAGACGAGCAGTTCCACCTGC
>JAQCAN010000183.1 GCA_027621335.1 Bacteroidota bacterium | reverse complement strand
CTTCAATAAATCCTCCTTCTAGTGTATTGAAAAAGGCATATTCTGAGAATGGAGATTGAATCAGTGGGGTAGCTGAACAACCGCACCTTACCCTCCACCTGTAATCTGTGGCAGGAAAAAGAAGATCCTCAGATAATGTGAAGCTTGAAGGTGGATTCTCAGTGTTCCCGAAGACCAAGAAGTTACGGTCTTTAGCTGCTGATAAGCGATTTGCAGAGACTCTACATAGTGTCGCTCCAGGATAGCTGTCCCAAGTCAAAGTAACTCCTTCAGGGCCGATTGAGCTCGTCAAGCCTGTTGGCGCTTCTTGGAAGTCGGAGGCTAGGCAGACTTCAGGTTGATCACAATTCTCCCCGACCTGCCGAACTACATTGATGGCGTTACTCAGATCATAGCAACCTTCCAGATCCGTAAAGATGCTGTTCCCAGATACGAGACCTGTTAGACCATGAGCATAGCTTAGATACCAAATACGGCATACACCCTCGCCCGCACCTTCGAAGTCAAATACATTCCCTTCTTGTAGTCCAAGGATTTGTCCGAATGCACTCGTGATAACGAAGACGGAGGCGGGACCTTCAGCTCCTGACACCTGCACGGTGACTGGATCGGCTATGTTATCGCCTGCACAGATGGGCGTAGCATCTGAAGTGCTGAGCGTTCCGCCATGGACTGTATTGCGTGTGATGGTGACGAAGTTATCAGAGAGGTCATAGCACCCTTCCAGATCGGTGAGCGCGTTGTTCCCCGGAAGGAGTCCATCGATCTCACCGGAGTAGGCGAGGTTCCAGATGAGGCAGATGCCACCACCAGCTTCATCGAAATCCACATCTGAAGGAGAACCGGGTAGACCGAGGATGGTCCCCACCTGATCGGTGACGACCCACTGCTGGGACTCACCCAGTGTGCCTTCGACAAGCACCTCCGATACAAAGTCGGAAGAACCATCTACGCAGAAGGTATAGTCCTCAGAAATGAGCATTCCACCATTGGATTCGCACTCCACTTGGGCAGTAAGACCTGCTTGGAGGAGAAACAGGCATAAGAATAAACTTAGATTTTTCATTTTAATAAGATTTGAATTGAGAGACCAAGGACGTCTCATCCTATCACAGGGACATCACGAAGCAGTCTCGGTGCTGTGATAACTCCATTGACTTGGACAGATAAAAAAATGAAGACCTTAATCTTGTTTGAGACTGTAGTGCAGATTATTGTAGGTCATCTACCTCCAGCATGATCTCTGCTTAAGAGGAATGTTCTGACTTCGACTCGTGAAGGGATGGAATGCGGTGGATAAAAGGACTAGCCGTTCACATAATTCCGCTTCACTCGGCCAGGAATATTGGTCAAGACTTCATAGGGTATCGTATGCATCTGATCAGCCAGGTCCTCTATGCTCTGATGCGGTCCGATGATCTCTACCGATGAACCTGTTGCTATGACCAAGTCGCCTAGATCGACCATACTCAGGTCCATGCAGATGTTGCCTACAAAGGGACAAGCTTGTCCAGCGATGAAGACCTGCCCGATTCCATTACCCAAGGAGCGATGCAATCCGTCCGCATACCCAACGGGTAGGATTCCGATGCGCGTGTCCTTGTCCAAGGTAAAGCCTCCTCCATATCCCACGGTCTCTCCAGCGTTCACCATCTTGACTTGCCTGAGGCTCGTGGTCCACTGCAGGATGGGTTTGAGAGAGGGTCGTACTTCGACATCACCAGTATAGCCGTAAAGTCCCACACCCAATCGGACCATATCCATGCGTTGTTCTGGAAAACGACTGATACCCGATGAATTCAAAAGATGGAACAGAGGCTTGAAGGACCCATGGGCCGTCACCTTCTCCTTGATGGATTCGAAGAGCTGGATCTGCCGCTTGGTGCGCTCATCCTGTTCTGGCTCATCACTGGCCAAGAGATGACTGAATACACTTCGAAGATTCAGATTGCTCCCTCTGATGATATCCAGAGCCTCTTCCACTTCATCCACAGAGAGCCCTAAGCGATGCATGCCCGTGTCGAACTCCAGATGCACGCCCAAGCGCAGCCCTTTCTCTTTGACCAGAGCGCTGAGGCCTTTCAGGAATTCCATGCTGTAGACCACAGGTTCCAGGTGCGAAGCTGCCATTCCTGGAACCTCGTCCAGATCGGCATTCATGACCATGATGGGGACTTCTATTCCCTGCTTTCGCAACACTTGTCCTTCATCGGCATAGGCCACTCCCAGGTAATCGATGCGCTGATATTCCAAGAGCTTCGCCAGCTCTATGTCTCCAGTTCCATAGGCCGAGGCTTTGACCATGGCCATCATCTTCACTTCAGCTCCCACCAGTGAGCGGAAGACATTCAGATTATGCACGATGGCCTCCATATCTATGGTCACTTGCGTGTGATGACCTTGTGCCTCCACTGTGGAGCGCACCTGACTGAATCCTGGACTCCAGGAGCCAGTGAGCAGGACATCGCCTTCGATGGGATAATCGGAGACATAGCTCTGGTATGCCGCCAAGTCTGGGAGATAGATGGCCTGCTCAAAGGCTTCTGTGAATGCTTTCAAACCTTGTCCGAGGCAGAGCACCTTGATGCTCTGGGGCTTGCCTTGAAGGGCCTCCACCATGCCTTGGATGCGGGATTCATTGGCCAAAGGAGAGTCTTCTTCAAAAAGGATCAAAGTCTTTGATCGGGAAGCGCCTTTACTCATCAATTCCTCAAGTGCCAGGCTCAGATGTGGCCCATCCATCAGTCCGGTCTGGCTGATCAGGAGGTCTCCTGTGCGACTCCGAGAAGATACGGGAAGTCCGAGTGAATGGCCCTGCGAGGCAAAGGCCGAGGAGATGCGCTCAACATCCTCTCCGAGTGCGACCAACAGAGCCAGACATAGGAATTCATTGTCCAAGTAGGAGCCACTTGGAAAAGCCGTCTGCAGCTCATGGGACTTGCCTCCCGTGCAGTAGGTCAAGGTCAATCGGTCCTGATGCAACTGATACTCGATGATGTGCAGATCCGCAGCTTCATCCTCTCCCCATCGCATGGCTTGTATACCATGGTCTCTGCAGAAGGAAGCGATCTGAGTTCTTACCTCGGGACTGTTGCCACCGTGGACCAAGACCTGAGTCTCTTTGAACAATTTGAGCTTCTCCTCAAGTTTTTGTCTCGAATCCTTGAACTGTGCCTTATGCGCATCTCCCAACCCCGTGAAGACTCCGACATCCGGTCTCAGGATGCGCTGCAGTCTTTCCATCTCTCCCGGCTCTGAGATGCCCGCCTCGAAGATGGCCAATTCATGTTCCTCATCCATCTGCAGGACGGAGAGCGGAACGCCAAGCTGCGAATTGAAACTGCGTGGAGAACGCACAAGATGGTAGTTCTTGCCGAGCAGAGTGGCCAAGCGCTCCTTGACCATGGTCTTCCCAAAACTCCCTGTGATGGCGATGACAGGATAGTTGAACCGACTGCGGTGATGTAAGGCCCAATCTTGGAGTGCGTTCAGGGTATCGGGCACGTGTAGATAGGAGGTGCCCTCAGGGAGGCTGCTGTTATCCGAGATCAGGAAACTCCGTATGCCTTTTTCATAGGCAGCCTGAATGAAATCATGCCCATCGAAGCGTTCGCCCTTGATGGCAATGAAGAGGCTGCGTTCAGGATTGAATGCCCTGCGGCTGTCGGTGACCACATCGGTTATTGTGGACTCAGGCCCATGCAGATCGGCCTTGAGAATGGAAGCCAGCTCTGAGAGCGTGTACTTCATGACTGGGCGGCTATGGCTTGCTTCCTCGCTTCATTGAAACAGACCCTGCAGAGCGGCTGGTACTCATCGGCCTCTCCCAGCAGGACGATCTCCTCGCTGTTCTGTCTGCGATGGGAATAGACAGCCAGATCACCACAGACCATGCAGATGGCATGTACCTTCGTCACGAATTCAGCACGGGCCATGAGCTGGGGCATAGGGCCAAAGGGCTTGCCTGAGAAATCCATGTCCAAGCCCGCCACGATGACCCGGATACCTTGATTGGCCAAGACATCACAGACATCAGGTAGGTTTTCATCAAAGAACTGGGCCTCATCCACACCCACCACATCGAACTCATGGATGTTGAGCAGGATATCACGGGAATGCTTCACAGGCATTGAAGGGATGGCCTTCTTATCGTGGCTGACCACATCGATCTCATTATAGCGGGTATCGATCTGTGGTTTGAAGATCTCGACATTCTGGCCTGCAATCTGCGAGCGTCTGAGCCTTCGGATGAGTTCTTCTGTCTTTCCTGAGAACATGCTCCCGCAAATGACCTCCACCCAGCCCTTTTTAGGCCTCCTTTTTGTAGTATTCTCTAGGAACATATGGTTCTTGGATCCGAATTGAGGACCCACTCTTCAAAATTATGGAAATTTGAACGCATCAAACGCGATCGCAGTCATGGAGGATAAGTCATACATCACAACCGAACAGCTGATGGAACGCATCAGGGAAAGGACCTTGAGCCTCAGTTCAGGCCGAATGGGACTCAGTGCTCTGGATGAGCTCATCAGGGACATCAGAGAACTCGAGGAGCGCGTCATCATCATTCGCTATAAAGGCATGGAGCGCTTGCAACATGACATTCCGGTCATCGTGCCTACTGCTCAAGTACCAACGGAAACATCTATCCCTCTAGTGCCACCTCCACCCATGTTCGAAGCAGATGTTTCAGTGAACCAAGAGGTGATGGAACCAGAAATCCCGAATATCGCTCCCAAAGCTCCGGAGGAGCCTCCAGTGGGGAAGCAGATTTCCCTCATAGATAGCATCGAAGAGCTCAAGAAGGGGGAAGTCACTAAAGAAGACCTTGCAGAAAAACCGAACGCTTTGAAGACTGAGCAGAGTGTCCTTACCTATGCTGAGAAGATGGAGAAACGACCTGTTGGATCCATCAAAAAGGAACTGAACCTGAATGAACGCTTGGGTCTGGGTAGGGTCATCGCTCCGGGTGATGAAGAGACGTTTATAGGCATTCTGCACAAAGTGGACGCATCCAGTAGCATGGATGAGGCCATGGAGATCCTCAGGACTGCTGGAGGACAGCGGTGGGATAACGCCCCAGAACTTATGGAGCAATTGACAGGAATCCTTGAACGCAAGTTCCAATGAGAGCACCTATACTTTTAATTGCTTTTGGCTTGTGTATTGGACTATCAGCGCAGGATATC
The DNA here is from genome assembly GCA_027621335.1 of Bacteroidota bacterium. GTDB lineage: Bacteria > Bacteroidota > Bacteroidia > Flavobacteriales_D > JABDKJ01 > JABDLZ01. The sequence goes on along the minus strand of JAQCAN010000183.1, from coordinate 34 downwards.
CAATATGTGAAAGAACTGGCCAAAGAACTTTCAT
>JAQCAN010000182.1 GCA_027621335.1 Bacteroidota bacterium | reverse complement strand
CATGTTGAGGATGAAAAAGCGTTCCAGATTGGAACTTTTCGTGTAGTCAATGACGATAAGGATATCCTTGGTCACCTTCTCTTTGGTCTTGAGGTATTGATAGCCATTAACGGCTTGTTGCACTGCCTCAGAAGACAGTCCATATGAACTCACCTCCGTCCAAACATCTTCTGAAGGAGGCGTTTTAGGCTCTGGTAATTCAGGGTGATGCTCACTGAAGGCAAGTGAAAGGAAGATAGTGGCTCCAAATGAAGCCAAACTCAGAATACGCTGGATCCTCAGTGACATGCGGAAGTTTAGGTCAATATACGTTTGATGTGACTTGAATGTTCAGGTCTTGAACGTGTGAATCCATGCAACATTGTTCATATCCGGCACATATGGGTGCAGGCCAGCGCTCCGCATGAAAATACGAAAAGGAGGCAAATGGCTGTATTTTTGGACCATGGGCTTTTCTCGCTTGACCAACATTCTGATCACACTCATTGCTGTAGTCTTCATCCTCTCCTCCATGAAGAACCTACTCATTCCTTTTGTCATATCATTGATTATATGGTTTATTATCAGAGATATACAGACTCTTATCTCTAAAATCACTTTAGGTTCATGGAGTCTTCCTAGATGGTTGTCGATGACCTTGAGTTTTCTTCTGATCTTCAGTGTGCTTGGTGGTGTGGTGAACCTCTTGGTTGCTAACATCCAAGGCATCAGCCAGGTGATTCCCGATTATGAGAAGAATCTGGTGGAGGTGAGGACGATGATCGATACCTCATTCGGTATAGACGTTATGGACAAGTTGCGGGAGCTCTCAGGAGACTTCGATTTTGCCAAACTCATCTCGAGCATACTCAACGGACTCACGGCCGCTTTGGGCAACACCTTTCTGGTCATTATCTATGTCATCTTCCTCATGCTGGAGGAGTCCCGCTTCAGGCCTAAGCTCATCGCATATTACAACGACACAGAAAGAGAGAGGAGGGCCATGGGTATCATCAGCCAGGTCGATGAATCCCTTGGGCGATACATTACCTTGAAATCTGTGGTCAGCCTGGTCACTGGCCTACTCAGTTACATCATCTTGCTCATCATAGGTGTGGACTTCGCCTTCTTCTGGGCATTTCTCATCTTCTTGTTGAATTTCATTCCCAACATAGGTTCCTTGGTCGCCACTCTGTTCCCTGCCATCATCGCTGCCCTTCAGTTCGGGGATCTCACACCTTCCATTTGGATACTGGTGGGAGTAGGGAGCATCCAACTTCTTGTTGGCAACTTCATAGAACCCCGCGTCATGGGGGATTCCTTGAACGTGAGCTCTTTGGTGGTCATATTGGCTCTGTCGTTCTGGGGAGCCTTGTGGGGAGTGGTAGGCATGTTCCTCTCTGTTCCCATAACGGTCATGTTGGTCATTATCTTCGCCCAGTTCGAGTCGACCAAAGGAGTGGCCATTCTCCTCTCAGATAAAGGGAATATCAATCGATGAAGCCCTGATATACAGGTATGTATGATAAAAACAGACCTTGGATTCATCTACGGACTATCTTTACATTTCGCAATCCATAGACTATTCGAGCCTTTATGCGGTACTTACTACTCGCCCTTGCTTTATTCAGTATTCAATCCTATTCTGCACAAAAGGTCTTCAACAAGTCCGAGATCAGCCCCATCCCCTCTGAAAAGCAACCTGTCCGCAGCATCTATCTTATAGGGGATGCAGGGGAGGCACCGGATGATCAGTCAGGGGTGAAGATCCTTGGTCCCATGCTGCAACTGGACCCTGAAGCCAGCGTGATCTTCCTTGGAGACAACATCTATCCTCGAGGCCTTCACAAGAAGAGCGATGAGCGCAGAACTGAAGATGAAGCCAGCATCATCGCACAGATGGATGTGGTGAAGGGCCATAAAGGCCCTGCTTTCTTCATCCCAGGCAACCATGACTGGGAACAGGGCAAGCCTGACGGCAGGGACATGGTCAAGCGACAGCAGAAATTCGTGGAGGACTATCTTGGAGATGACGATCACTTCATGCCAGACAAAGCTTGTCCGGGCCCTGAAATCGTTGAAGTGGGGGATGTGGTCATCATCGCTATAGACACCCAATGGTGGCTCCATCGCCATGAGAAGTCCATCGGAGAAGCGGATGGCTGCAATGTCTTGGATGCAGCAGGATTCATGGTGGATTTCAAGGAAGCCTTGAAGAAATACCGCGCAATCAACACGTGGTGGTGGTAGGGCATCATCCTTTGAAGAGCAATGGGGAACATGGCGGCCGCTTCACCTTGAAGGACCACATCTTTCCCTTGACTGCCAAATTCCCGAACGCCTATATCCCTCTTCCTGGATTGGGTAGCATCTATCCGCTCTACCGCAGTATGCTAGGCGACAAGCAGGACATCCAACACAGGACTGAGCAATTCCCACTAGACCAATTAAAGTGGCTGATAGGCCTAAGAAAAGTCTCTTCAATAATTTAGGTTATTTTGATATAAGAAAGATTATTATTCTTATAAAAGTTTCGTTAATATTTAATTATCTAATGAACTCCTGGTAAAATGATTTGAGATTCTGAGTACAGTTGATACGAGTAGTTGGTTCAATAATATTCAAGCTCCATTCCCCTAATTGACAGAGTACACTTAGGCACTCCCAAAAACCCAAAACTCTCTACTCGAACTGATTGCAGTAACAAAAATAATGCACTCAACTGCATGAAGCAAGGGATGTTTAAAAAAAAATAGGCAGAACTACTTGCCTGATTGGACCAAGAGCTCAGTCCTTAGGCGTATTCCTTCTCAGGTTCCTAAAGAACTGTTTATCCTCCTTGAACCTCGGTTTGATGACACGCTGTTTGTAGAATTTCCGTCTACTGGTATGCAACTTGGTCTTGAATACGCCTGTGGAAGCGTTCATCAATTCGATATGGACTTTTTCCCCTGAATTCTCATAGCCTCTTTTAGTGGGGATGGCCGTGAGGTCGCGTTTGCTCAGGTTATCCAAGGGGACGGTGACCCAGAGGTTCGTGCGGTTCCCTGTGCTGAGTTCGCCTTCCAGAAAAAGATTCAGAGCGTTGGACTGTACTTCCATCAATGGCACATGGATAAGGTCTCCTTCCATGATCAGAGTATTCGTGAGCGGTGCGAAGAGCAAACGGTCCATGCGCTTGGAAAGCCGGATCTTCTCCGCCAAGGTGTCGATCATGGGCATGCCTTGGATCTCCAGACCTTCCAGTTGGAAGGAGAGGAGTCCCTTGTTCTCTTCAATGACCAAGTGGTCCCCTTTGGCATTGATAGCCCCACTGAAATTCAGTTGCATGGTCAGTTTTCCTTTCAATTCTTCCGTGCTCTGAAGGCTCTTGATGGAGAAATAGTCCAGGTCATCCATCAAAGCGCCCATGTCCAAGCGCTCGGTGTTCAAGTCCACCGTGAAGGGCGTCTCCTCCTCCGTGCTAAGGTCCATGGTGGCCTTAAGCCCAACACTACCGGCATTGAACTCGAAGCCGGTGCGGTCCAAGGTCAATAGGTCCTTCTCGTCCATTGAAAGGCCGCTATACACGTTATGCAAGATGAAATCCTTGGAATACTCCAAGGTGTCGATGATCACAAGCAGATCTGGTTCAAAGGTTCTCATGACACCCCGCACTGTTTCTTTGAGCGTAGGTGCGATAACGGTCGTGTCAGGCAGGGATGCTCCGACCGAGTTGATCAGCTCATTCAATTGAGGCCAAACGATATGGGGTGAATAGATCTTTGCATTGGTGTTGAAATCCTTGCCTCCAGCTCCAAAGATGACCTCACTCATGGACTCAGCATGCCCTTGGACACTGAGGCTCTGTCCGATGGCACCCGAGCTCAATAGAATACTGAAGTCCGCTGTGTCCTTGAGCATGTCCAAGCCGATTGCACGTATGGGGAAACGTACCCCCACGCTTTTATAGAACACTTCAGAATCCTTGAGTTCAAGCTGGATATTGGCCCTATTGACCAAAGAGACTACATCCTTGACAGTTCCACCGTAAGCAAGTGAAGCTTCGAATTGCCCTCCTTCGAAGAAGAACTCCTCATTCTGGAAGAACTCATTGAATAGATCAGGCTCGCCTTCCAGCCTGACTTTGGTACTCGGGTAATCCAAGTCGATTGGATCATCGGGTTGGAAATCCACTTGTCCACTGAAGTCTTTTGCTCCATTGCTTCGGAATCGGATGATGCCTGCAGAGCTGTTAGGAATGAGGCCCAATACATCATCAATAAGCCCCACTTGCTCTATGTAAAGGTCCACGTCTTTTGGAAGTTCCTCGATATCCTTCAGGAGGTCCAACTGGAAATAGTCCATCTTGGGTAAAAGGTTTTCCAGGTTCAGATGCTGCGCATCCAAGGTGTAGCTGAAGGAGGTCTTCAATGCATCCTTGATGTCTATGGAGCCATTGAATTCGACAGGAGCACCGTCCAGAGTGAACTGGGTCTGCTTGAGATTCAGTTCATGCATATTCTGGAAGAACAGCCCAGTCTTGAAATCGATAAATTCCAAGCCCTGCCTATAAATGAATGTGTCAATGGCAATGGTCAAGTTGGGATTGAAATGGCTCTGAATGCCCTCAAGGGTCTGTTTCATGCTCTTCTTCTTCAGCCGCTCATCCCGTATAGGACCTTCAGCGGGTGAGCTTTCTTGACCAAAGAGGTCTACGACATCTTTCCAAGACAAGCATTCTGAACTCACCTTCACCGTGCTACGGACATTGCCATCTTCACGTCCTTCGATGACCGCATCCAGGTTGTTGATTCCCCCGCTGATGATGAAGCTGTGTTCAGGATTCAATGCCGTTCCTGAGATGACGACATCCGCATTGGGCCCTTTCTTCACCAGGTCTATCTCATCCAAGGAAAAGCGCACATCCGCAGGCTTGTAATAGACAACTGGAGAAGTCATCTTCACCTGGGCATCACTGAGGCGGATGATCTCACTGGCATCGGTCACTGCACCGTGGATATCAGCATTGAGCCATATCTCACCCTCCTCGAAGAAGAAATGGTCATTCTTCAACATGGAACTAATGCCTGATGCAGGTCCGCTTATCACCGCTCGGATATCTAGGCGGTCTCCATTTTCAGGGCCTGTGGTCACCAGACCTTCGGCTGAATGGACGGTGAAGTCCCCATAGTGTGACTGTAGGCTGTCTATCTCAAAACGGAAGTTGTTCCGACTTTCATTCTTGGAGCGTTCATCCGTATAGATG
>JAQCAN010000181.1 GCA_027621335.1 Bacteroidota bacterium | reverse complement strand
TTACCTTCGAACGTTGCCATGCCTTTTAAGCTCAAAAGCCCCTATAGCCCGACAGGAGATCAGCCAGAGGCCATTCGTCAGTTGGTCGAAGGCGCTCGTGAAGGCAACGTATACCAGACCCTGCTTGGAGTGACAGGATCGGGTAAGACCTTCACCATGGCCAATGTCATCCAAGAACTCGACAGACCAGCCCTTATCCTCTCACACAACAAGACCTTGGCGGCCCAGCTTTACAGTGAGTTCAAGGAATTCTTTCCTGAGAATCTAGTGGAGTATTTCGTGTCCTATTACGACTACTACCAACCAGAAGCCTTCATCCCGACCACGGGGACTTATATTGAAAAGGATCTGTCCATCAATGAGGAGATAGAGAAATTGCGATTGAGTGCCACCTCATCCTTGCTCTCAGGGCGAAGGGACATCATCGTGGTGGCCTCAGTATCTTGTATCTATGGAATCGGGAATCCTACGGAGTTCGCCAAGAGCGTCATCCATCTGGAGAAAGGACAGAAATTGAGCCGCAATGCTTTTTTGAACCAGTTGGTGGCTTCACTTTACTCTAGAAAGGACCATCAACCTGAACGCGGAAACTTCAGGGTCAAGGGGGACGTTGTGGATGTCTACCTGGCATACACCGACCATGCAATCCGCATCCTCTTCTGGGGAGATGAGATAGAGGGCATAGAAGCCATGGATCAAGAGACAGGACAAAGGCTCTATGAACTCGAAGAGGTGAACCTCTATCCGGCCAACATCTTCGTCACCTCCCGTGACACACAAAATGATGCCATCTGGCAGATACAGCAGGATATGGTGAAGCAGGTGGACTATTTCAAGGAAATAGGCAAACACCTGGAAGCCAAGCGCTTGGAAGAGCGAACTACCTATGACCTTGAGATGATGAGGGAGCTAGGCTATTGCTCAGGCATTGAAAACTACTCGAGGTATTTCGATAAGCGAAGCGCTGGAGACCGCCCCTTTTGCATCATCGATTATTTCCCTGAAGATTTCCTCTTCTTCATGGATGAAAGCCACGTGACCAACTCGCAGATTAAGGCCATGTATGGAGGCGACCGCTCAAGGAAAGTGAACCTCGTGGAGCATGGCTTCCGATTGCCCTCCGCCATGGATAACCGACCGCTGAAATATGAGGAGTTCGAAGGGATGATTCCTCAATGGATCTTCGTCAGTGCAACACCTGGAGATTATGAATTGGAGAAATCTGAAGGGGTCGTGGTGGAACAGGTAATCCGTCCAACTGGGCTATTGGATCCTGAGATTGAAGTGAGGAGCAGCCAAAACCAAGTGGATGACCTGATGGAGGAGATCAGACTCCGTGTTACCAAGGAAGAGCGAGTACTCTGCACTACCTTGACCAAGAGGATGGCTGAGGAATTGACCAAATATTTGGACAGGAACGGGGTGCGCTGTCGCTACATCCATTCGGACGTGGATACCATCGAGCGTATCGAGATCCTGAGAGACTTGAGGTTAGGGGCATTCGATGTGCTGATAGGCGTCAATCTTCTACGAGAGGGACTGGATCTTCCAGAGGTCAGTCTGGTAGCCATTTTGGATGCAGATAAGGAAGGCTTCCTAAGGTCGGCCAGATCATTGACTCAGACGGTGGGAAGAGCAGCAAGGAACGTGAATGGAAAGGTCATCATGTATGCAGATAAGATCACCGAGAGCATGCGTAAGACCATCGATGAGACCGAAAAGAGGCGAGTCATTCAAACGCGTTACAATGAGGAGCACGGCATCACACCTACCCAGATCACGCGCAGCAGGGAAGAGATCATGAAGAAGACCGGAGTAGCCAATTCGAAGTCCAAATCCAAAGGCTATGATAGAGAAGAGTCCTTCTCTATGGCTGCAGAATCCTCATTCGAATACAACAGTAACCTGAATCCTGAAGATCAGATCAAGGACCTGAAGAAGAAAATGCAGGCCGCGGCTAAAGACCTTGACTTCATAGAGGCTGCACGCATCAGAGATATCATAAAGCAAATGACCACGAAAACAGCATGAAAGGCGTCCAAGTTTACTCGATATTCAGCTTGACGAGTAACCTATTCGGAGGGGTTTAAGACCTTATCTTTGTATTATCAAGAACAACAATAGCAGAATCAACATGAAATATACTCTTCTCAGCCTCCTTTGCCTTCTCACCGTCTCTTGGTCCCACGCTCAATTGGATCATGGCGGCACACCCATGTCTTGGACCGTTGGAGCCAAGACGGACATTCCTGTGGTCAGGATGCCTTTGGTTGACGTCCAGGCCTTGAGATTGGAAGATGAGGTCACTGATCAATACAAAGAGACTCCATACCGTTTCGGGAAGGATCACGAAGTGAGCATCAACTTCTTCGATGAAGCCAATGTGGTCATCTACAAGGGGGCTTCGATCCATCAGATGATTCTATGGTGTCCTGAGGCGGTCTCTGTGAGTTTTCTCTTCGATCAATTCCTTCTCCCTGAAGGGTCTTCACTCTTCGTCTATAGTGAGGATATGTCCGAGTTGAAAGGAGCTTATACACATGAAAATAATAAAGAATCAGGGGTATTTCCTGTTGGTCTTGTCAAAGGCGAGAGGGTGATACTAGAGTACAATGGACCTACCGAAGGCGCTGTCCTTCACATCTCTCAAGTGAGCCATGGTTATCGTGCCATCTTGAACAAGTGGGAATCAGAGAGAGGTCCTTTCGGGAACAGCGGAGCGTGCAACATCAATGTCAACTGCCCTTCAGGAGCTGCATGGGAAGCACAGAAGCGCTCAGTGGCCTTGATCGTACAAGGCTCATTTGCCGTTTGCTCAGGATCTGTGGTGAACAATACCTTGCAGGACGAAACACCTTATTTCCTGACAGCCAATCATTGCTTAGGAAATCCTAGCAATTGGATCTATTATTTCAATCATGAAAGTGCAAGTTGTTCAGGTAGCACTGGACCAACCAGTCAATCTATATCAGGAGGGACCTTGCTAGCCAACAATTCAGGATCGGATTTCGCCTTGATCGAGTTGAGCGCAAACATACCTACCGCATTCAACGTATATTTCTCAGGATGGGATAATACCGATGCCACCAATGTCACTAGTGCCGTTGGTATTCACCATCCATCTGGTGATGTTAAGAAGATCTGTTTCGAGAACAACAGCCCCTTCCATACCACCGCTGCAGGTGCACAGGTGTGGTATATCAATCAGTGGGAACAAGGAGTGACAGAGGGCGGTTCCTCAGGTTCGCCTCTATTCAACCAGAACGGACATATTATCGGTCAACTGTATGGAGGGGCGGCCGCATGCAGCGGTTCTACCAACAATGGCCTATTTGACTATTACGGACGTTTCGGGGTGTCTTGGGATGGCGCAAATGCATCTTCACGTTTGAGGGACTGGTTGGATCCAGGAAACACTGGAGTAACCACTGTTGATGGCTACGGTCCCAATGATGTGCAATATGCCTTGGATGCGGCCAGCAATGGCGTTACAGGAATTCCAGATGTGGTCTGTAATACTGATCCTTTCACCCCTAGTTTAACCTTAAGGAATAACGGTTCGACTGTTCTGACCTCCGCTACCATCCAGAGCACCTTCAATGGAGTAGAACAGGACGATATCAATATAACTGGATCTCTGGCCCAAGGAGAAACGGTTTCTGTTCCATTGAACACCTTCTTCCCGAATCCTGGTTTGAATACCATAGAGGTCACAATCAGTAGTGTCAATGGTGTTGTGGATGAGAATCCGAACAATAACGCGGCTGCCACGAACCTGACTATCGATAGCGGTGTTGAGGGCATGGGCGATTTGACCATTACCATCCTCACGGATGATTATGCCGATGAAACATCATGGGAGCTTAAGGACACAGAAGGAGATGTTCTTGCGGAAGGCGGTAATGGGTATCAAGACAACACCGAGTATGAGACCACTGTGCCTCTTCCAGGTGACGGGTGTTATGAGTTCGTCATCTATGATGCCTTCGGAGATGGAATCTGTTGTGGATTTGGGCAGGGAGCTTATTCCCTTACTGATGATCAAGGAACAGTCCTTGCTTCAGGAGGTGCATTCGATAGCAGCGAGAGTACTATTCTCAGCATGGGCTCCACCACTGACCTTAGCGCAAGTGAATTGGTGAATGCGATAGAGATCTTCCCGAATCCAACAGATGGTATCCTGAACATTCAAGTGGAGGTCTCTTTGGAACAATTCGACTTGAGGGTGATGAATCCTGTAGGTCAAACTATAAGAACTGAGAACATCAGAGGACGTTCGTTTACGTCCATGGACCTCTCATCTTTACCTGCCGGCACCTATTTCATTGAGCTGAGTTCCAATGGTGCAAGGACCTTTAAGAGATTTGTCTTAAACTGATGAAGATATCCTGAGAGGCGAATTAATTCACAGCTTACACTGAAGTCCTCTCAGGGCAGACCCCCTCCTTGTCGGAGGGGGTTTTTTTGGCCTTAGGAATGGTCTTTCTCCTACAGTTTGGCTATTCAAATTTCAGAAGGTCAGTCTTCTGCAACTTTGGTTAAGGAGGCTCTTTGAAAAGTTCCACATTATGGAAAAGGGACGGAGGTGGAATACTGTTCTTGGCTGATTTCGGCTAGATATGCACCCACTGCCTCAGACAAACCCTTTATCCCCCAATTAGTGGGTAATTAGGAAGTTTTTGATGAGTTCAATTGAGATATCTACTCAACCAAGTCGCTCTAAGAGGCGCTTCGAATCGGCTGTCAAAATCAGCCTTATTGGCAACGAGCGTATCATAGACGAGTGTCTCTGCGGTGATGGTTCCCTGAGCTAAAAGGGTCGGAATATGATTGAAATGGACTTCTTTGACCTCGTCTCCGACCCTCAGGACCACATGCATGCGGTCAAAGAAGTCAATGTTCAATTCCTTGCCCAAAGCTTGTAGGAAGTGCACCGAGCTATCTATGCTGCACCCACTGGCTTTGGCTTGATCTTCATCTGCCATAAGGACCAGGAAGCGGTCTTCTATGATTGTGAACCCCGCTGCCATAGACGCTCCATGACTTGTCCACTCTCCGATAAAAGTCTCGAGGTGTTTGATGCAGAACTCCATCTCAGATTCATTCAATGGCCTTGAGGCCTTATAGACCCAAACCCTGGCACGGTGGGGCATGGGCTCGGTCTTGTATGTGAGTTGTTCTATCATCATAAGTCCTTTGCTTCGGCAATGAGTTCGGCCAGGTCCATTACTCGAATGCT
>JAQCAN010000180.1 GCA_027621335.1 Bacteroidota bacterium | reverse complement strand
CCCTAAGACAAAGCTTATCTACTGTGAAGGGTTCACCTCTCAAGGCGGTGTGAGATTGAAGCATGCAGATGTCCTACAAGAAGTAAATAAGGTCAACTACGATGGACTTAAGTTAGAAGCCGAAAAGCTTGGAAAACCTATGTATCTCATTCCACATTTTTTCGATCCGATCTGGGAGAATCCTGAAGCCGGGTGGCAAGAACTCAAGGAAAAGGTGATAGCTTTTAAAGGTAATAGGAAGGCCATACTCTACGTTGGCCCGACAGAGTGGCCAGAAAAGAATTTTCAAGTTTTGGAAAATGCATTTCGAGAGCTAGGGGATGAGTGGTCTATGATCATCTGTGGCGAGGTTCCGGCTTCCCGAGCTAAAGCCATTGACCCCGTTGGTACAAGGCTACTTAATCTATACCTGCACCATTCTCTCATGCAAGTCATCTACCCGCTGGCCGATATCTTCATTCTGCCTTCTTTGGATGAACCCTTTGGAATTGCAACCCTCGAGGCCATGAGTCTTGGTCTGCCCGTACTACTTCACAATAACGCCCATTCCGTCTGGTTATGTGGTGATAGGGAGCAATGCGTGGATATGCGCGAATCGAAAAACATCGTTGAGGTTCTTATGGATAAGGATACCATGCATAAGATGGAACATGAGAAATCAGTCGGGAACCAACAGCACTTCTCTGAGAACTTCACTTGGGAGAAATTGGAACTGGACTATTTGAAACTCTTCGATTTGGACCAATGAGTCGAATCCAGCGCATAGCCTTGCTCACTGATGGGGTATTTCCAATGGTGGTCGGTGGGATGCAGAAGCATTCCTTATTCTTACTCGTCTATTTATTGAAGAATAGAGTAGAGGTCCTCTTATACCATCCAGGAGGTAAGGGTAGACTCTCGGACCATATAGCTGCTGAGCTATTGGATGGCATAGTGGAGAAAATCATCCCTTTTCCAAGTAGTGGGCTCTCCCCTGGATCGTATTTGAGACGATCTTTCAGGTATAGCCTCTCTATTCTGGAAGACCTCAAAAAGCAACAGAACATAGACTTCATCTACGCCCAAGGATTTACAGGATGGGCATTGGTAAGCGCAAAGCAGAGGGGAGAAAGCCTCCCTTTGGTAGGAGTGAACCTCCATGGATTGGAGATGTTCCAGCAGGCTTACGGCTTCAAGCAACAGGTGATTCAGTATTATTTCAAAGGACCCGTTAAGTACCTCTGTCGGCATGCTGATGTGGTCTATTCGTTGGGAGGAAGATTGACCGAGCTCATCAAGAAGAATGTCCCATCAGCGGAGATCAGTCAGATACCAATTGGGCTTTCCAAGGATTGGATTTTGAGTCAAGGTGCCAAAAGCATCAAGGCTACTTCGAAGAGGATAGTGCTTTTCATAGGGCGTCAAGAACACAGGAAAGGACTCCATCTGCTCTCCAAGGTGCTCAAGGAGGTCAGGTACCCTGATCTTGAGTTCCAATTCGTTGGTCCTTTGAATATCCGAGATATGGGGAGTAAGAATGGGGTACTGCTTCACGGTGAGATAAGGGATGAGCAGCGATTGAAGGAGATATTGGATGCTGCAGATGTTCTCATCCTCCCATCGCTGGCTGAAGGCATGCCAACGGTCATCCTAGAGGCCATGGCCAGAGGCCTGGCCATTTTGGCTTCAGATGTTGGTGCTGTCAATGAACTTGTAGATGGAGCCAATGGTGTCCTGATGGCATCGAATGACACCAAGGCCATTGAGCAAGCCTTGATGCAAGCGCAGGCTTGGAGTGCTGAAGAGTTGCAATCCAAATCAAAGGCCTCAGCGTTACGTTTCATCGACAATTTTACATGGGAAGCAGTGATTGAGCGAACTTTGCAGGACATGGAAAATAGGCTAACCGAACGCTGATTGTGGTCTATATCAAGGAAAATCTGGGTTTTTTGGCGATGTGCTTGATTTGGACAGTCGCTGGAACTTATCTGGGCTCCGTATCTTACATTCTGATCCTACTCGGAATATTGGCCCTCATGTCCCGTGGTCGCTATGCTGAGATTCTCTTGGGACTCTGGATTTTTCTTATGTTCAGTGACAGCCACTACGAGATGTTCGATTTCGCTAAAGGATTCAAGCCCATTTACATGAGTCTCCTTGCGTTCATAGTGGTTGCACATAGAGGGGTTATCGACACATCGAATAATCTGGTATTCAAAATCTTCCTGCCTTTCTTCATATGGGCCTTCCTGATATTGTATGACAATCCTGAACTCTTCAAATCCATTCAGAAGTCCTTTTCATATGCATTCTTGTTCTTCAGCGTCCCTGTCATCATGCGTTATCTTTTCAAGGCTCGCCAGGCTGAGACGCTAAGAACCTTCTACTTCATTGTCGTATCCTATCTTGCCTTAGGTCTTATCATGAAGTACATCAATCCTGAATTCGCCTATTTGGCAGGAAGGTTTCGGGGCCTGATGGGAAATCCCAACGGTCTGGGTGTTCTGGTCTTGATAGTTGCTCTCTTCTTCGATACGGTTTTCCGAAAAGTACCTGAGCAATTCGGGAGACAGGAGAAGGTGGTCTTTTGGATAATCATCTTTGCCAATCTCTTGTTAAGCCAATCGAGATCGTCTTTATTCGCGCTCATCCTTTACCTGACCTTCAGTAACTTCAATGCTCTGAAAGGATTTCTTGGGCTTTTGGTCTTTGCGGCTGCCCTCTTTAGCTATCAGTTCGTCATGAATAATTTGCCTGTGGTCATTCAGGCCCTTGGGTTGGAGGAATTCTTCAGATTGGACACTCTTGAGGGAGGATCGGGAAGGTTGCTGGCTTGGACCTTCGCTTGGGAGCAGATACAGGATAATTTCTTCATCGGTAAGGGATTCAATTATACCGAATGGATCTTCGGGGCGAATTATCAGATGCTGGCAAACATGGGGCATCAAGGAAATGCCCACAACAGTTATTTGACCTTCTGGCTGGACATGGGGCTTATTGGCCTTATCATCTATTTGGTGGCCTTTTTCCTTCTTTTTATCAGGACTGCCAAAGTCTATTCTAACACCATCCCAGTGATGTATGCTATCCTTTTTAGCGTAAGCTTCGAGTCATGGCTGACGGCCAGCCTCAATCCGTTCACGATTGGTCTTGTGATGACCATCTCGGTCATGCTATATGCAAGAAGCGATTCCATGGAAGATGGGGTAGCCTCGGAAACTGAAAGTCAGCTTGTGAGATGAAACGCATTACCTTTTTATACTCGGAATTGGCAGGCTATCTTTTCGCATGTTTTGAGATGGCAGCTAAGGATGCGAGCCTCACTGTGGTACATTGGCCAGTGAATGAGGAGGCCCCTTTTTCGATTCCACAGATTGAGAATGTCACCTTCCATTCCAAGGACCGCTTGGATATTGATGAAATGGAGAGCATAGTGGGGGAGAGCGTGCCTCAACTGTTGCTGGTGAGCGGATGGTTGGACAAGGATTACCTGAGGCTAGCGAGGAGCTATGCGAAGAAGATTCCCACAGTCATACTCTTCGACACACAGTGGACAGGAAGTTTCAAACAAAGGGTCATGAGCATAGGTGGCAGTGGGTTCATCAAGAGCCGCTTTTCTCACGCTTGGGTGGCGGGAGAAGCCCAGAAGAAGTATGCCATGAAGATAGGCTTTGATGCGTCTAAAGTGATGACAGGCTTTTACTCAGCTGATGTTCAGCACTTCAACGACATCTATAAGGAGCGATCAGCTCACATTTCAGGAGATTTTCCAAGGCGGTTGCTCTATGTGGGGCGGTATGTCGAACAAAAGAACATCGATATGCTGTGCTCGGCATTTATCGAAGCCAATGAAGCTACGGGAAGGCAATGGAGTCTTCGATGCATAGGAACGGGTGAGTTGTTCGATCAGCGTATTGAGAATGAATGCATAGAGCATGTGGGCTTTGTGCAGCCAAAGGATCTACTCCAATATCTGTTGGACTCAGGGGTATTCGTTCTCCCAAGTCTCTTCGAACCTTGGGGAGTGGCTGTTCATGAGATGGCCTGTGCTGGGTTCCCGCTTTTACTCAGTGATAAGATCGGTGCAGGCGAATTATTCTTGAAAGAGGGACACAACGGTTGGAAGTTCAGTGCGTCTTCGAAGAAGGACTTCGTGGATGGACTCAAAAGACTCATGAGTATGGAGGATATAGAACTTTTGGAGTTTTCAAAAGAGAGTCATCGCCAAGGCCAGCAGTTGAGTCCCTCGCAATGGGCCGGTCGACTGCTAGGAATATCTTAAATTCGTTCTTTTTAATTGAACTAGATGACTTCTATTCTTGTTACAGGAGGTGCTGGATTCATTGCAAGTGAAGTTGCAATTAAACTCGCGCAAAATCCTGATAATCACGTTGTTGTAGTTGATAATCTTCTTACAGGAAGCACCAAGAAACTTCCACTTGATGGCTACGATAACCTTCACTTCATAAAGTGTGATGTGAACTATATGGAAGACATTTCAGGGGTCTTCTACGCTTACAACTTCGATTATGTCTTCCATTATGCAGCTCTGGTAGGAGTGCAGAGGACCCTGAATAATCCGGTCAGCGTTCTGGACGACATTCAAGGGATAAAGAACATACTCAAGCTTTCTAAGAACTCTAGGGTCAAGAGGGTGTATTATTCTTCAAGCTCCGAGGTCTATGGAGAGCCTGTCGAGATCCCTCAGAACGAGCAAACCACTCCTCTGAATTCTAAACTGCCATATGCCATTGTCAAGAACATTGGAGAAGCATCTTTGAGAAGCTATTATCAAGAGTTCGGCTTGGAATTCACCATCTTCAGGTTCTTTAACACCTTTGGCCCCAAGCAGAGCCCTGATTTCGTCATCTCCAAGTTCATAAAATTGGCTCTCAAGAATAAGGATATCACTGTGTATGGGGACGGATTACAGACCAGGACCTTTTGCTACATCGATGACAATGTGGATGCATGTCTCAAAGCCTTCTATGAAGACCAATTCGTCAATGATGTCCTGAACATTGGAAGTGACATTGAAATCACCATCCTAGACCTTGCAAAATTGATCATCGAAGTCACCAAGAGTGACTCCCGCATCATTCATCTTCCACCTTTGGAAGAAGGGGATATGAAGCGAAGATTACCTGATAATACGAAGATGATGACACTTCTTGATAGACCTTTGATCAGTTTGGAAGAAGGATTGAAAAGGGTCATTTCAATGCCCGAATTCATCATGAATTGAGTCCGCGCGGCTTCTGATGTGCGGAATCAGTGGCATATTTGGACTTGAAGACATTTCGGATCCCAAGGGTCTTGTGAATTCCATGAATCAGGCACTCTCTCACCGAGGGCCTGACGCCCAGGGAATCTACCTTCAAGAAGAAGT
>JAQCAN010000179.1 GCA_027621335.1 Bacteroidota bacterium | reverse complement strand
GGATTATATGAAGCCCTATTGCGATGAGTATATGGTAGATACGTATGGCTCTGTAGCAGCCATTATCAATCCAGGCAAGAAATACAAGGTCGTGATAGAGGCCCATGCCGATGAAATCGCATGGTTCGTGCATTACATTACTGCCGAGGGATTCATCTATGTGAAGCGCAACGGAGGCTCCGACCATCAGATAGCTCCATCTAAGAGGGTGAACATCCATACCGAGAAAGGACTTGTGAAGGCGGTCTTTGGCTGGCCTGCAATCCATACCAGAACTACGAGCACCGAGACGCCTCCGAAATTGGATAACATCTTTCTCGATTGCGGAGCAACCACCAAGGAGGAGGTTGAAGCTCTTGGCGTGCATGTGGGATGCGTAGTAACCTATGAAGATGAATACATGGTATTGAATGACCGTTACTACGTAGGTCGTGCGATGGACAACCGCGCAGGAGGTTTCATGATCTCCCAAGTGGCCCGAATGCTCAAAGAGAAGAAGGACAAACTGCCCTTCAGCTTATATGTTGTGAATTCAGTGCAAGAAGAAATCGGTCTGCGAGGAGCAGAGATGATGGCCCGCTCCATAGATCCGGATGTAGCCATCGTCACAGACGTCTGCCATGACACTCAGACCCCGATGATCAAGAAGATAGAGCAAGGAGACCTGCATTGTGGTAAGGGCCCGGTGGTGAGTTACGGACCTGCAGTGCAGAACAACCTCTTGAAACACATCATCGCACAAGCTGAAAAGCAAAAAATCCCTTTTCAAAGGTTGGCCGCTAGCCGCAGCACTGGTACAGATACAGATGCTTTCGCCTATTCCAGCAAGGGTGTCGCTTCAGCTTTGATCTCCCTGCCTTTGCGCTATATGCATACCACAGTGGAGATGGTCCATAAGGATGATGTGGAGAATGTCATCAAACTCATATACAACAGCGTGAAAGCAATCAAGAACAATCAGGACTTCCGTTATTTCAAATGAAATGAGAATCCCTAGCTCGATATATGTTGGCCTAATCGCTTTTTCCTTAAGCGGATGTTATAAGCCAGATAGCCCTACTTTGGAAGAAGTGCAGGGCATCGTAGAGCAGTCTTGTGTAGATGGTGTTCAGAGTGGTGGTGAAACGGGAGTGGATTGTGGCGGCCCATGTCCCCCTTGTACAAGCTGCTCGGACGGAATATTGAATCAGGGTGAAACCTTTGTGGACTGTGGAGGTCCTTGTCCACCATGTTGAGATAACAGATTTGAATCCAAAGAAAAAGCCCAGTCTTTATAATAAAGACTGGGCTTTTCAATTTCCTATTGAATCATCATTGTATCATCAGCTTGGTGGTGTAGACCTGCTGACCAGAGCTGAGACTGATGAGGTAGGCCCCTTGGGCAAAGTCCGCCGCGTCAAAGAAAACCTTGTTCTCCCCTGCAATAAAACTACCCTGCTCAAGTATTTGAATGGTTCTCCCGAGCATATCCTGAAGCTCGATGCTCACTTGGGCCGCAGAAGGAAGGCTGAACGGAATAGCGGTGATGGCACGGGCTGGATTAGGATAGACCGAACCCAATACCTCTGAGTTGAGCTCCTCCAATGAAGTTGGTGCACCTGTAACGTTGAACGTCCAGAATCCTTCAGGAGCAACAATGGGCCGGGAAAGCTGCTTTCCATTGTTCGCAGTCGCATCGATGTAGTAATCGATCTGGCTGCCAACAGCCTGCGCAGGGATATCTGCCGACCAGATGTTCTCCTCTGCATCGGTCAGTTGCATCGCAAGAGAAGTGAAGTCTCCTCCATCCAACCGATAGTTCAATACAGCAGAGCTGACACCTGAAGTATGCTTTACCATAGCCTCTAAAGGGTAAGGATTCAGGTCATCATCCGTATCCTCTAAATCATTGTGCACGATAAGAAGAGGGTCATCTACACCAATGGCCTTGGTGATGCAGTGGATGGCACCACTTAACTCAATGATGTCATTGCACTGAATCGGGACAAGATTATAGCCTGGAAGCGCATCTTGTATGATGGCCAAGGCAGGCGTATCATAGAGGGCCTGATAGGTCGGGATGATAACGGTCTTATTCACGAAGACCATATTGGTGTAGGTTCTGTACGCGCCATTGGTGTTCGGGTAGGCATTCCCTTCAGGCGGCATCTGTACTCTGATCACCTTGTATGGCGTACCGAAAGCTGAGGAATAGTTGCTTAGTACATATTCCAGATTCGCCTCGATCTGAGGTCCATCGGCCACCCCTGTTGGGTACTCTCCCATGAGCAAGGTCTCCTCATCCATGAGCTTCATGTGCATGTCAATGTGATGGATACCATCATAGGGTAAGGTTTCCATCTTGATGTAGGTATGTATTCCCATGAACTCTGACATGATGTTGTCGATCTCTACCTCCGAATGATCTGGGTAGAAGGTTCCTGACCAAGCAAATCCCCCTTCATTCTCTTCCAAGATGAGCTCGGACGAAAAAGCCGTACCCAAGCCATCGCTCATGAAATTCCCTCCGGTAGCCATTAGGTCCCAAGGTGCTTCAGTAGTGCTGTAAAGCGGCACATCGAAATACTCAGCGATGCCCACAGGAACAAGATTATCGTCAGGTCGGTTCCTGTTGTAGATCCAGTCGACCAGCATCATTTCCTCCACGTCATCCCTATAGATGGTGTGAGCGCCATAGTCACGGCTCCAAATGCTGTTATAGTTGTCCTGAAGGATGGTGACGTTCTCCAGATCAGCGAAAGCAGAACCCCCTGCATTGTTACTCGTCAGATAACTCTGCACCGAACTAGGATTCTCGGCCACAATAATGACCTCGCATTCTTGGCGAGCTGCCGAAGTGATCTGTTTGAGGATCGATGAAAAACCAGACCAGGTGATCATCAAGGACTGGATCTCCTCCCATTCTGCCATCGTGCGCACATCGAAGGTGGGAGGCTCAGTGATGACATTGACACTCGACCTTTCTTGCCTTGGTTCCAAAAAGAGGTCCTTCTCTCCTGGAGCGTGTCCATTGGGCAAAGGTGCTTTCTGGGCAAAGACCCCTGTTGAGGTCAGTATAACAGTCAGGATAAAGGCACAGTTAAGTCGAAGTCTCATAAGTGGATATTGGATTCCCTGTAAAAATAGGGAAGAAGACGGCTTTGGCTTTGAACATCTTAGACCCGAGATAGGAGTCCTACGCATTCTCATTGCTGAATGACTGGCCCTTTATGCTCCGCTCCTTGAAACAAAGGGCACAAGGAAGCACTATTTCTTCACGATCTCATCCATAGATGAGTCATAGGTCAGGTAGTAGGTGCTGTTCCTCAGATTGCTCAGACTAACTGTCTTGCCAAAGCCTCTCTTGGCGACCTGGCCGTACTTGTTATAGATCTCGAAGCTAGTGTCATCACTGAAAGTGATTTTATCCTTCTTCTTATCATATTCATAAGTGACGGCCTGTCTGTCGCTATCAAAAGACACGGCATCGCAGGCCCTGATCTTCCCACTGAAGCTCTTCTGAATGACCCTGATCTTATTCAGACCTGAAACTGGAACGAATTTGAACTGATATTCATTCTCATTGGAAGTTCCTTTCCCTTGGACCTCACCGAGATTCACCCATTTGTTCCATTTGAATTGCTGGATGATGAATGGAAGTGCTCCTTGTTCATTCACCGTTGACCAAGTTACGAGTCCATCCTCGCTAACTGTGAGTGCTTTGACTTCAAAGGTCGGAGTGGGTTCCAAGGCCTCAGGATTGAGCACTTTAGGAGAGCATCCTTCTTTATGGATGATGCGCACCTCAACAGGATCGCCTAACTCCAAACCATAAAGCGTCAGATCGATTTCAAAGGCATCAGAGTTCAATTCATCCGTTGTTATCACACCATTCACTGTGACCTCGTAGGCGCAGAATCCTACGCCAACAGCCGCTTCACCATTGAGAACAAAGAGATTCCTCAATTGATACTCCCCTTGAATGACCAGAACTCCAGCCATAGCCATAAGTGGGAAAACGAGCAATGATAGTAGGGCGATTCGCTTAAACATGGGCCTCTTAGTATGATCCAAAGATACATTTCTGTTCAGGTATGAGTCTGAAATTTGAATTTTCAAATTGAAAGCTTTTTGAACAAGACCAACTGCTCTTTGTCGCACAGATCTTTGAGCTGAGGGTACCACTGTATGAATCCAGATTCAAAGACGTCATAGTGCCTCTCCAGAAAGCTTGCGGCATCGAACATGATGGATGTTGTATCGGAACGCATTGAAAGCCCCTTGAAGGCCCTTGCCATACCCTCCAGCTCACCATAATTCATGAGCCATCCTCCTTCTCTCATACCGATGAAAAAGCGTTTCTGCCTAAGTGGCATGAGATGAAGCCTCCTTTCTGCAGAGCTGTAAAAGGATTCGAGGAACTGGCCGAGATCCTTTTGATAGATCTGGGACCAATGGCGAGCTAAGAAATGATCATGGTACATGTCCTGTACGACTCCTGCATATTTGGAATAACGCCTTCTCAAGAAGACGCGCATGTCCAGATTCATAGTGTGGGTGTCACTTTGATGATCGATGAAGCGGTGCAGGTGGAGTCCCACTTGGACTGGAAGCGGTAAATCTTGAGGAATCGCCCCTTTGACGCCATCACCTATAAAATTGCCAAAGGCCACTTCCATGTCGTCTCCGGAAAGCGCGAGATGGGCTAGATAGTTCATAGCCTATCTCCTTTCACCTTCAGACCTGACCGTCCATGTAGCACTCTCATGTGGGCATAGTTAAGGAATATCTTTGTCAACGTGACAGCTATGGATAATAAGAGGTATTACTGGTTGGCCCAATTCTCGGGCTGGTCCTTGTATTCCTTTCTCATCAGCACTTGGAACTATGTGAACATCGGCTTTGGGATGGATGTGGTCATCCAGCTGTTCTTCATGATCATCCTATTGGGCATAGGGCTTTCCCACGCCTTCCGAGCCTATATGACCACTCATAACTGGGTCGGTTTTCCATTGATCCGACTGATTCCTTCGGTCATCTTGGGCTGCCTCATTTTCGGCATCATCTACTCGTTGATCCTGGCCAGTGTTCTGGACTTTTTCTATCCGAGCATCCAACCTCTGCTGGTCAGCCCCTTCCAGACCTTGGCCGCTCTGGTCCTGAACTGGTTCATCCTCTTCATGCTATGGTCCACAGGCTATTTGGCCTATAATTATTTGAAGAATTACGAACGGGAGGAAATCAATAACTTGAGGCTGGAAGCCAGCCAAAGGGAGATGGAGATGATCATCTTGAAATCCCAACTGAATCCACATTTCATCTTCAATGCTATGAACAGCATCCGGGCTTTGGTGGATGAAGACCCCAAGCTGGCCAAGACAGCAGTGACCAAGCTCTCCAACCTCTTGCGCGGCACCTTG
>JAQCAN010000178.1 GCA_027621335.1 Bacteroidota bacterium | reverse complement strand
CGTGGCGCCTCGCTTACTACTTATGGGTGAGCAAGATCACTTGTTCTTAGGGCCTGCATTGGAGTACATCAAAGAAAGGGCCGATGGACTCCTGAAAGTCATTCCGAAATGCGGACATGTGGTCAATATAGAGCGGGCACAGGAATTCAATGAACACTGTGTAGTCTTCATTCAAGAGCTCATTGGAGGCAAGAGTGTGGGGGAGATGAAGGGCGCCTGAAGTCTCTAGATGATTTCAGCGGTCTCTGCTTTGACCCAACCCACCAAGCCATTGGGCAGACTGATATTCATCCAGCCGTTATCCTCTTTGACGATAGTCACCTTGGTTCCTTCATGAAGGA
Organism: Bacteroidota bacterium; assembly: GCA_027621335.1. GTDB lineage: Bacteria > Bacteroidota > Bacteroidia > Flavobacteriales_D > JABDKJ01 > JABDLZ01. The sequence goes on along the minus strand of JAQCAN010000178.1, from coordinate 5,065 downwards.
CAAAGAGATCCGTTGATCCATCCGATGGCGCGCTCAATACATCCACGTTCGGAACAAGGATTATGGCCGCATCCCTTGCATGCATTGCTGATCTTGTCGCGAACGCGAAATAGGTCAACAGAGCACTCAAGATCAAACAGAGAGTGGCCAATGGAATGAAGAGCTGTCGGGATGGTCCTCCCTTCTTCAGCTGGAATAAGGCCACGCTTATGGCGAATAGAAAGGCCATGACTATTCCGAAAATGGCCCAATTCTTTTCTCCGACCATCAAGAGTTTTCCCCTCCACCACTCGGTGATGCCCGAATTGGCATCGGTATCGATGTTGTCAATGGTGAGGTTCCTGGCCAGTTCCAGGTTATGTGCTATGTCCTTGTCACCTGGGCTCATGCGAAGGGCGCGTTCGTAATGAAGAATAGCCCTAGGGATGTCATTGGTCCTGAAGTAGGCGTTGCCAAGATTGAATTCTACACTGACAGAGCTATAGGCCCTTCCAAGGCTTCCGTATAGCTCGATGGCCTTCTCCAGATCACCCTGTTCATAAGCCAAGTCGGCCGTGGCTTTCTCAGTTTGGGGGTCCAGTTGTTGGGCACGTGACACAGTGAGCGAACATGCAAGGAGAAGGAGATAGATCAGCGTCCGTTTCATGCTTTCCTTTCGATTAGGGCGATAAGCGATTCCACTTGCTCAAAGAGGGCCTCAGGGGACGCACCGCTAGTCGGGGCATAGCGCGCCATTTCACAATCAGCCAAGGCGCGCTGCCAGCCACCAACCGTACCCCGATCGACTCCTGCCGCATCCAATTCCTCATGGATCTTCTCCTTGGTCATCAGAGCCATAGGAATCTGATATTTATGGGAGATGTAGTCGTTCATGGCCTGATATAAGGTAATGTAGAACTCCCTCTCATGACCAGCTTGAAGGTTCTTTTTGGCTTCTTTCAAATATCTCGCTGCTGTTTTGGCTGCGCTTCGCTGACGAGAAGCCATAGGATCGGCATCCAACTTCTCTTGCCTTCTTCTAACGAGAACGAATCCAGCCAAGAGCAGGAAGGGACTGAGTAATCCAGCCATATGTCCAAATGAACCAACGAATTGCTCCCCTCTCAACATTAAGTCGTCTACCTCCTTCTTGATGTGTCTGATGTCATTCCCAATGCTGCTGACCTCTTCTTTTCTAGTGATCCTAGGGCCATTGCTTCCTCCCTCATCGGAATCCTTTTCCACAGTTATGATGATAGGTGCGCTCATCTCAGTCTCAAAGCGTTCGGTCTTAGGGTCGTAATAGCTGAATGCTATAGCATCCAGCTCATAGGTTCCCGCATACCTTGGGATGATGAGGTACTCAAAGACCTTGCTACCAGAGATACCTGCCGCATTCCGAACGCTCTTATCGGTCACTTTGGGGTCATAGACTTCGAAATCCTTGGGGAAGGTCAACTCCGGTGCTTCAACCAAAGGAATGTTGCCCTTTCCACTGACGGTCAGGGTGAGGTTGATGGCTTCATTGGCTTTGACCTCAGTGCGGTCGATATCCATCTCGAAATCCAAGCTTCCAACACCTCCTGTGAAAGACGCGGGAGCCGATGGAAGTGCGGCCACTTCGATATTCAGGATGTTGCTCTTCACTCTGATTGGAGTCCCTTGCCGGAAGAAGGACCGACCCACATTGGCCTCTATTTCGAATGGGCCTATCTCTAAAGTGCCGGTTCGCTGAGGAATCAAGACCTGTTTGGCGAAATAGGCTTTCTGATAATTCCTGCCATCGATCTCCTCATAGCGGGTCTCCCATTGGATGTTATTCAACTTGATCTCTTCCTTCCAGAATCCACTGAGTTGTGGGAACTCGTAGTCCTGAAGTTCGAATCCCTGATATCGGTTATAGAGGACATAGCTGACGGTGATGGGCTCACCTTTCACCGCCTTTCGTTTATCGGTGAGGATACGGACGAAACACTCATCTGAGGAAGAGACCGCTGCCTTACTAGTAGCTGGTCCGCTGGAAGCTTGGCTGCCAGCTTGTCCTTCGAAGACGGTCATCTCCAGAGGTTGTGATTCCAAGGTCCCATTGGACGTCTGAGCCTTGGCTGAAGGTATGGTGAAGGTGCCAGTAGCCTTGGCACTGAGGAAATAGGTGTGGCTGGTGCTGTTGGACATGGTCCCATTGATCCATGACATCTGAGTGGACACAGAAGGACCTCCCACGATATTGAAATCCTTCAAAGTAGGGACGATGAGATCTCCTTTGGCGCCTTCTAGTTTTATGGTCAAGCGGAAGCGGTCCGAGACACTCACTGGATTCCTATCCACCGTCATAGTCAGGGAAGGAGCCTGGGACCAGCCGATGGTGCATAGGGCTAGGAATAGTATCGAAATGAAATAACGTGTCTTCATCACCAGTCTTTCTCTATCTTGATGGGTTTGCCTTCCTGCATGCGCTGTTTACCCATTTCTTCTTGTAGGTCCTTTTCTTGCTGATCCAAGGCGTTCAACATGCGCTCGGCTTCTTCCTTGGACATCTCTCCGTTCTTTGGCTCTTGCTTCTGTTGGTCCTGCTTATCTCCCTCATCCTTCGGATTCTCTTTGCTTTGATCGCCTTTGTCCCCTTCCTTCTTTTCGTCTTGCTGCTGCTCTTGATCTTGCTGTTCCTGCTGCTGCTGATCTTGACCTCCACCTCCGCCTTCTTTGTCCAGCAATCGCTGAGCATAGGCTAGATTGTACCTTGTCTCTTCATCCTTAGGGTCCAATCGCAGGGCCTTTTTATAGGCCTCTATGCTCGCGCCTAAAAGCTGTTGCGGATCCGGAGTGTCCGTGGTATCTGAAGGAGGGACGGGGTTAGCTTTGAGCGCAATGGCCGTGTTCAGGAAACAGTTACCTAAATTATGGAAAGCATCTGACTTGGAGCCCTTATCGATGGCATCGGCCGCTGCAATCTCATATTGCTTGGCAGCTTCTCCCAACTGCTGAAGGCGGTAAAGGGAAGACCCCAGATTATAGCTTGCCTTTCCATAACTCGGTGCAATGGAGAGCGCCTCTTGGTAGCGAAGCGTGGCGCTTGCCAAGTCATTGGACTCATAAGCTCCATTTCCCTCTCTCAGTAAGGATTTCTCTTTCTGAGCTCTCAAACCCATACTGACCAGCAGGGCTAGTGCACAGAACAACGGTGTGATGTAAGTCGAATTGAATCTCATAGCTCGATTCCCATTACCTGTCGTTTCTTATAGCCCATCACAAGGTCCACACAGAGCAAGACGAGGGCGGCTAGGAGGAAGATCTGGAAGCGATCTTCATAATCGGCATACTGTTCTATCCCGAATTCATTTTCCACCATGCTCTCTATCTCATCCACAATAATGTCCAGACCCACATCGGCATTGGTTGCTCTTACGAAGACGCCTTCACCGGCCATACTGACTTGTGTGAGCATCGCCTCATTCAATTTGGAGATGATGGTGTTCCCATCCTTATCCTTTTTGAAGCCTCTTTTAATGCCACGTTGATAGAGCGGAAGGGGAGCACCTTCCTCGGAGCCCATGCCTATGGTATGAACGGTCACGCCTTGTTCTTTCGCCTGTTTGGCAGCAGCTATGGCATCGTCCTCATGATTCTCTCCATCGGTGATGACGATAATGGCCCGGCTTCCTTCATCGCTCTCCCCGAAACTCTCCAAGGCCAGATAAATGGCTTTTCCAACCGCAGTACCTTGGGTGGGGACCATGTCAGGTGACACGCTACTTAGGAACATCTCGGCTGCCTCATAATCCGTGGTGATGGGCAGCTGCACATAGGCTTCACCGGCAAATACGATGAGTCCTATGCGGTCTCCATGGAGTTGGTCCAAAAGCTGGGAGATGGCACGCTTCGCCCTCATCAAACGGTTGGGTGTGATGTCCTCGGCCAACATGGAATTGGAGACATCCAGACAGATCATCAGGTCGATACCTGAATAACGCACCTCCACTTCCTTCTTCCCGAAGCGAGGATTCATCAGGGCGAGAATCAAGAGTACAATGGCCCAGCGCCAGAGAAGATAGTGGAAGACTTGACGGCCTGTGCTCAAACCTGGTAAGGTGGCTGATGTCAACTCGGGATCCACCAGACGAGCGATGGCCTTCTTTTTCCTCTTAAGATGCCAAAGGAATAGCACGGCCAGAATCGAAGTTCCTCCCAAGAAAGGAAAGAGTTCAGGCCGCTGAAGGGCCAGGGAGGGGATGCTGGGAATGAGGTACAGGAAAAGGAGCCCGAACAGTCCCCAGATGAGTACTTCATTCAGCAGAACGACAGCGCTAGCGAAGCCTATGCGATATGTGTTATTGGGCTTCAATCGATGAAACGGAATAAAAGTCTTGTCACAAGGAGATCTACCAATATCAATACCAAACCAATGAGTGTTGGATAGAAATACCGCTCCGTCTTCTTGCTGTACTCGGTCACATTGATGCGGGTCTTCTCCAAACGATCGATCTCTTTGTAGATCGCTTCCAAGGATGTCTTGGTGGTCGCACGGAAATATTGTCCTCCAGTGAGAGTGGCCATCTCGCTAAGGGTCTCCTCATCGATCTTCACCTCTACGCGGTCAAAGACGTATTGCCCGTTCCGAATGCCCACAGGTCCTCTTGCAAAACCCTTGGTCCCAACTCCTATGGTGTACACACGTATGCCGAAGGTCTGGGCGATTTGTGCCGCATCCAGAGGCTGAATGGCCCCTGCAGTGTTCTCACCATCTGAGAGGAGAATGACCACCTTGCTCTTGGCTTCGCTTTCCTTCAAACGGCTGACCGCTGTGGCCAAGCCCATGCCGATGGCTGTTCCTCCTTCCAATAGGCCCGTGCGCACCTGACTGAACATGCGCTTGAGTATCGTATGGTCAGTAGTGAGAGGGACTTGGGTGAAACTCTCACCTTCATAGATGACCAATCCTATGCGGTCATCCTGGCGGGCATTGATGAACTCCGTGGCCACTTCCTTGGAAGCTTCCAGGCGATTCGGCTTGAAATCCTGCGCCAACATACTGGCCGATATGTCAAGAGCTATGATGATGTCGATGCCTTCCGCCCTACGATCCTCC